>CAYTGY010000073.1:0-12565 GCA_964437265.1 uncultured Spirochaetaceae bacterium
GATGATGTCTACGTTCGCCCCCAGTTCCTCAAGGACATGACCCATCAGCGTCTTACAGAGCGATAGGTGCTTGCGCAAGAGCGCCTCTGCGAACTCAGGGTATGCGGCCGTGTTCATGAGGAAGGTGTCCATCCCCTGCATGGCAAAGGCGCGCTCGAGCGGAAAGAGAAGCCACGGCGTACACATGATCGCGTACTGGTTTGCCGCACCAAGCCGCGCGGCTTCCTCACGGATGTGGGCGTAGCGCTCCGGGTTGTCCATGTCAGGCCAGTTGTCGTACGCCTCAATCTCTTCAACCGTGGTGGCGTCTTTGAGCGGATGGACACCGGGGTACCATTCGCCCGGCGCAATCTCAACGGCGCCGCTCCCCCAGCTGTCGATATACGGCTCGTGCGCACCGCGGGCGCGATTGCGCTCGTAGATGCGGGCGGGAAACCGGTCATGGATCCCGCGCACGTCGGTATGCAGGCGCTGCAATCCGGCTTCTCCCGGAAGCGCCGTGCCTAGCTCGGGCCAATCGTAGAGAAACCGATCCGGCTCACTGATCCCGGCCGGCTCCTTGACCCGCCGCCAGGTCCCCATCTTGATGCCCGTGGCATTGCTTACCCCAACAACGACGGGCACACGGTCAGGCACCCCGCCGGAAAGAACCGTTTGAACACGCTCTCGTGATGTCATGCGGACAGTCTACCTGACGGGGGCGGGGTTGTGCAGCCGGGGGGCGGCGGATGACAACCGCCTATCGTTCTCCGGTGAGCATCAAATTCCCATCTCCTGCTTCTTGTCTCTCGGAGTGAGACGGATGTCTTCGGGCCATTCTAGCTGGAACCCCAGCTTCTCCGACAACACCCGCTGGAAGTCACTTCTGCGCGTGTCGTCGTGATACACCTGTCGTGGAACGGTGTCGTTGGTCAAGCAGTACGCGGCAAGCGCACCGGCAGCCTCACCGATGTTCCACTCGATCGGATGCAATCGATAGCACCCGTTCGTGATGTGGGTCACGCCCAGATTCTTGCATGCGGGCAACAGGTTCTCTACTCGTTCGGGGATGAGACTGCCGAGTGGGATCTGGTGCGGAAAGTTGTTGATATCCAGATACGTTCGACCGGAGGTGCTGGGATGCAGGTCGATTCGATAGCTACCGATGCCCACGCTGTCCGCGAACAACTCCGGCCCGGCATCCCTCCCCCGAGCATCAACACCGACGTGCTGCTCCAGAACGGTGAACTCCGCCCGGATGCGCCTCGACTCGCGCACGTATGGTGCTTGGGCGAGGTCGTCGGTCCCCAGTACGTCTCCTCGCAACCGCAGCTCAGGATACCCGTAGCCGCCACCGTGGCGCGTCGCCTCGGTCTGCATCCAATACAGCATGCTGAGACTGAGCTGCCGGGCGCCCTCGAGATGCCGAGCCTTCTCCTCAGCACTCACACCAACGATGGGTCCGAGCCAGTAGTCGATTTGCGGCCAATTCACGGACACGATGTCGCTGTCGAATGCGCCTGCGGTGTGATGTTGACTGTAGAGAATCCGGCGGAAATGCCATAGGTCCGGCTCAAAGCGGCTCTCTCGTGGACCCGCGATTATGGGTCTCGTTCTGACATCTAGACTTACCGGCTCAGAGGTTACCCAGCTGAGCTGCTTGTCCGGCCAGAAATCCGCCTTGTACTCATGCCAAAACGCGTACTGTCGCGGCTTGTCGATCGTGTTATCACTCGCAGCCTGATAGTCCAGCGCAAAGACCCAGCTGATCGCCTGCTGGTCCAGAGGATCGGCAGCGCCGGCCAGCGCATGTGGCTCTCCGGTATCCGATTGAGCTTCGGCACCGACTACATGCTCCACTCCGGCAAGCTCGAGCACATCACCGAGTTCGGTAGCGTCCAGGACGTATGATGCGCGAACACACCGCCTGGCATCGTGTTCTGACCGGGTCGTGGGTCCCTCCGCCGGCGCGAACTCCACCGCCTCTACACGATCGGCATCGGTTTCCGCGGCGACAGGCACCCAGCCTTGCCAGATGATGATGCGACCGCTCGAGCGGTACCGTGCCAGCAGCGCGTTGATCGCCGCCACGGCTACTCGTGGCTCATGACACAGCGGACTGACGCTACCCTCGCCCGGGTTGAAGTGCTCCTGCTTCGCCACCTCCGGCTTCAACGGGTACCATTGACGATAGTAGTCACGAATTGTCCGCCGCAACAGCTGATACGACGCGGTTCCGCCGTATCCACGGGAGTCGATCCACGGGCTCTCGTCCGGCGGAACTCCCTGTGATGTGAGTTGACCGCCTAACCATGGGTACTCTTCCACCACGATGCAACGCTTCCCCAACCGTGCGACCGAAAGCGCTGCCGCTACTCCCCCCAATCCACCACCGACTATCAACACATCCGTACAGAAATCACCTTGCATCCGCGGTCAACCCTTTACGCCCGTTCCCAACACATCCGTGACGTATCGCTCCGCAAAGAGATACACCGCCACAACCGGTAGTATTGAGATGAGTGTCGCCGCCAGCTGGAGATGCCACACAGGCTCGCCATAGGGATTCACAAAACTGGCGAGCGCCACCGTCACCGTGAACTTCAGCGGGCTATCTATCAGAATGAGTGGCTCCAGAAACAGGTTCCAGCTGTTGTAGAAGGTGATGACGGCGAGTGCGGCGACAACGGGCTTCGCGATGGGAAGCGCGATGCGCCATATAAGCCCAAACCGGGTCAGACCATCAAGCCGCGCCGCTTCTTCAATCTCGGACGGAAAGCCCAGAAAGTACTGGCGCATCAGAAACAGCGCGAACACCCCCGCGGCCCCAAAGGTAGGCAAGAGCACAACCCCTAAATGGGAGTCGATCAGCCCAAGAGCCCGCAGGATGAAGTAGTTGGGAACAATGGTGACCTCCGCGGGCATGATGAGCGCGCTGGTAAACAGGATGAACACAAAGCCCGCTCCACGAAATCGTATCCGCGCGAGCGCGTATCCCGCATAGAGCGAGAACACAAGAACTAGGGATGTCGTTGCCAGCGAGATTATGACACTATTTAGCAAGTTTCGAGCGAATGGTTGAAACAGAAAAACCTCAACAAGGTTGCTCCATTGCGGAACCGCGGGAAACACGGCCGGTGAGAAGATCTCCAGAGAAGTCTTTAGGGACGCGGCCGCAAGCCAGATGAACGGATACACAAATGGAATGGAGACCAGTGCAAGTACGACGTACAGCCCTGCAAACCGGATGATCCGCCGACGCGGCGATGTGAAGGGCTCCGCAAGGGGTGCTTCGCTGGGCGACCGTCTCATTTCAGCTGCTCCTACCGCTCGCTGTACACGAACCACTTGCGCAGCACGAACATGCCCAGCGTGATGATCATGACGAACATGAAGAGGACAACCGATGCAGTCGCGGCGGCACCTATATCGAACGCCTCAAACGCCATTCGGTACACATACAGCACCAGCACAAAAGTGGCATTCCGGGGCCCCCCGTTTGTCATCAGCAGAATATGGTCGAACGACTTGAATGAACCGATGAACGTCCAGATGGCGAGAACAAACAGAATCGCGGCAAGAAGCGGCATGACGATTCGGGTCACGATGCGCATCTCAGACGCACCCTCAATCCGTGCCGCTTCGATCAGCTGCTTTGGAATACCGCGAATCGCAGCGGTAATGACAATGACCTTGAGCCCGACGGTCTTCAAGGCCCTTGTGAACACCACTGCGGGCATGGCCCAGGCAGGGTCCCTAAGCCAATTGGGACCTTTGATACCCAGTTGTGCCAGCTGCTGATTGATTGGACCAGCTTCGCCTTGGAGCAGGAACAGCCACACAATGGCCCACGCGACACCTGAGGTGATAACGGGCAGAAAGAAGAGAATCCTGAACGCGCTCTCGCCCCAGACGCCGCGGCTCAGCGCAATGGAAATCAACAGTGCCAACCCTATGTTGATTGGCACAAGCCCAAACGCAAAAACGGCCGAGTTGAGTACTGTCCTGCGAAAGAACGGAGAAGCCATCTCTGACTCGAAGTTGCTGAGCCCCACCCAAACGGCTGTACCACCCAGAAGGCTTCGCTCGGTGAACGCCATGAAAAACACTGCAATGATGGGACCTGCAACAAAAGCAAGGAAGCCTAGCAGTTGAGGAGATATGAAGGCCCATCCCGAAAGCGCATCCAATTGGCGACGCGAGAGCACAAATCGCCCAGTCGTCGCCCTCGCTGGGGTCGATTCGGATCCTGTTGTGCTGTGGGACGAACGTCTAGTTGCCATTGATCTCTTCATACCGGCCTTTCGCAAAGATGGGTGCAGGTATCGTCCTGCACAGAAAGCAAGCCGTCGTTCCGGTACCGCGGGGCACGCCGGGAACACCTGCGTGTCCCCGGCACTGACTTACTATCCCCGCATGGTAACGGACGACGATCGCGGACTTACCTGCCCAGAAACGGCTGAATCACCGCGGAAAGCTGCTCAGCGACGGCCGGGATATCCGCACCTTCAGTCCAAAGCTCGTCCCACACCGTCTCAGCCCGCAGTCTGAGCTGCGCGAAGGTGGGCGGGGTCAGAAAGGCTTCGCCGTTTCTGATTCCGTCACGAATCAACTCTTCCATCTGCTGTCGACTGAGTATGGGATGTCCGGCCACAAACTCCTCTGCGTTTAGCACCGACTCGCGCGCCGGTGGGAAGAACTCGGTCATTGTCAGCACGTTTTCCTTGTTCGTAAGGTGCTTCACGAGCAGAGCCGCGGACTCAACATTTGGACTCGCTCTGAAGACGACGATTGCAGATTGACCGAAGTACTGCACAACCCGTCCGTCCGGACCGGCAGGCATGGGTACCGCGTCCCACTCGTAATCAGCAGTTGCCAGCGGCGCGATACGTGAGACCTGGGCGCCCACCATCGCTGCTTGCCCGGCGTAGAAGTCCGATACCTCGCCCGGCGGCGTCGCCGAACCGTCGTCAAAGACCATTCCGTGATAGAGCGCCAGTGCCTCCACCGTTGCCGGATCATCCAGCATACACTCGGTGAGGTCCTCGCTAAAGAACCGACCCCCGTACGCACGAATCAACTGGAACAGACTGCGGTACGGATCATTGTACGTCGGGGCACCGGATTGGCCGAAGTGCTGGAACACGTATTGTCCGCTTGGCAACGTGGCCTGGACCCGAGCGGCGATCTCTCTAAACTTTGGCCACGTCCAGTTGCCCGTTGCATGGAGTTCGCGTGGTGTTTCGACACCCGCTGCGGCGAACTTATCCACGTTGTAGACAATGAAGAACGGTGAGGTGGAAAACGGCACTCCGTAAACCGCGTCGCCCGTCATCCAGGGCGCAAACGCTGCAGCAATGATGTCGTCAAAGTCGTATTCGCGATCCCCGCGAAGTGTCGGACCAATATCCGCGAGCGCACCCTCCCCTGCGAATAGCGCGACTTCGGTCAGCGGAAGCCACCCGGCATCCGGAGGATTGCCGCCGGCCAACTGTACCGCGATCTTCTGTGGATACTCCGCCGGCGGTATGACATCTAGTTGGACGTCCGCAACCGAGGGCTCGGCATCCAGAAAGCCGTCAAACATTCCTTCGAGCATTGCGTGGTGGGCCCCGGAGCCGGAGAACACGGTGAACCGCAACGTCGCCGGCTCTGTGGCTCCATCTCCCTCGCCCTCTTGCTGGCCGGCGCTCCACGCCAGTTGTACCACGAACAGCAGCAAGACAACCAAAACTCGTAACACGTGGTTCGTTCTCATAAGACGATACCTCCTATTAACGGTCGTGTGCGAAACTCACGCGTCGCACCAAGCTCGTCCCGCAAGTGTTGGTTGGGGACATCCAAAACAGCTATGGCGACTAGGCGATGTGTAGTCCGCCGTTCACATCGATAGTCGCTCCAGTCACGTAACTGGAGAGATCGGATGCAAGGAACAGCACAGCCCCGGCGATATCGTCGGGGACGCCCGTACGTCCCAAAGGCATCAGCTTTATGGCGGAGGCCTTGACATCGGCCGGCGCATTTGCGGTTGCATCTGTCTCCGTCCAACCAGGACAGACGACGTTCGCGCGGATGCCGTACGGACCGCCCTCTCGCGCGAGCCCCTTCACCAAACCGATGACTGACGCCTTGGCAGCTGGGTAGAGAGGAGAGCCGGAGAGGAAGGCCCTGCCTGTCTCTCCCGTTATGGAGCTGATTCCCACAATCGAGCCGGTACGTCGTTTCTTCATTGACTCGACAACAGCACCGGCAAGCGTAACGAACGCCCGTAGGTTCGTGTCCAGGACGCGATCATAGTCTTCTCGTGTAATCTCACTGATCAAGGCACGAGTTCCGGTTCCGACATTGTTCACGAAGATATCGATAGGTCCCTGACTCTCCTCCGCGTTCTTGACCAAGGCGAGTGCCTCGTCGGGCTTTGATACGTCCGCCTTGATCGCTACAGCCTGTGACCCCATATCGGAGATAGCTGAGACGACTTTCTTGGCGGAGTCCTCGTCCTGACGGTAGTTGACAACGACATTCGCACCTGCACGGCCGAGGTACAGGGCGCAGGCCTTACCAATCCCCCGCGACGCCCCCGTTATCAGAGCCGTACGCCCACTTAGGTCAATCTCAAACATAAGAACCTCCAAATTTCTCGGCACGATTACGAGACCACAAGGCAATCTTGCGGCAGCGGTCTGCTATCCAGTTCTGCCGGCACGTCCCGTAACCTCGCAATACCGCCGCCAAAGCCATGGAATTGTACCATGTGAGGACCAGATGTCAAGATAAAACGTTAAATCTCCAAGGAAATGAATCGCTGTTCAATCGATTGTGGCGAGGAGCCCAGGTGCCTTCCTCCCGAGAAGACACCGTCAGCGAAGGGTCTTCGGCACTACCGGAACAAGCGTCATCAGGCGTCCTGGAGTATCCGAATATGCACCTTGTCTTTCATGTGAGCGGTTTTCTTCTGGTACTCCGCGATATGTGGCGCGTGAGAATGTGTATCGAGGGCTTCAGGCGACTCCCATTTCTCTATGTTCACAATCACGTTTTCATCGAGGTCCTGTGCTCTCCCGCCCATCTCGTAGTCTACGGTTGGGTTGAACTCAATACATCCAGCCTCGTTTCGGACAATCGGAACAATCGACTTGAATATCTTTAGGAAATCCTCCCTACACCCAGGTTTCAGCGTAATGGTTGCAACAACGTAGATCATTGGCGTCCTCCACAATGAGGGTACCACAACGCGGGATGGGATCAAAGAACCTACGACAGCAGCTGTGAACCGTAGAGACCCATGGGGGACACCCGCGCGGACGCGCATTGCTCGGAACGCCGAAGCGCCACCTTGTGCAGATCCTGTACAACCGACTATGCTGGACCGGGTTGTGTAGCCGGACACCGAAGGACGATACGTGGGAACGCGAGGCAAGAAACCAGGACTCAAAGAGATCGCTCAACATGTCGGCGTTTCGGTTGCTGCGGTGTCCGCAGTCATCAACAACCGTACGAAGTCTACTATACGTCTGGCTCCGGAAACGCGGCAGCGCATTCTCGACGCCATCGCGGAGTTTGGTTACTCGCCCAATGCCGCGGCACAGGTGCTTGTGGGTGGCCGCAGCCGGATCATCGCCGTCTTCACCTACGAGCCCGTCTTTCCCTTTGAGTACCACAGCTTCTACTACCCGTTTCTCCTGGGCATGGAGCGGCAGGCTGAGGTGTTCGGATACGATCTCTTGCTAATGACCAGCAGCATGAATCAGGAAGGTCGCCGATCGATTTACAATCGCGGAGTGAATCGGGTGCGTTTGGCAGATGCGGCGATCCTTTTGGGACTGGAGAAGAACTCTGAAGAGATTGGACGACTACTCGATGAAGGTTTCCCGGTGGTAATAGTGGGACACCGGGACATTCCGGGCCATGAAGCATCGTATGTGGCGGCAGACTACGAGTCGGCTACCGCGGCGATCGTGGAGAGACTCGCCGCACTGGGACACAGCCGCTTGGCGCTGCTGCAGAAGACCGAGGACGTCGAACCGGTTCGTGACAGACGGCTGGGCTTTGTCACCGGTTGCCGGAAGGCAGGAATTCCGGAAGATCAGACGCTCTCAGTGCCGGTGAACGGCAACCACACGGGGATGGGACTGCTTGCCCTGCTACAGAAGCACCGAATCTCAGCGGTGGTGTGCGAGCGATACGAGTATGCGGAGATGCTCAAGACCGCCATGGAACGGTCTGACCTACTGATGCCAGGAGACCTTTCAGTCGCCCATCTCGGGGGGCCCCGAGGCCGGGATGAGGACCTTGAACCGCTCGTGCAGGACGGCAGATCGGCAATGTGGACACGGCTCTCCGTTCCACAATATGACATGGGCGCAGAAGCGATACGGCTTGCAATGGACCTGATTAAGGGAACGAAGGATCCGCCGGTCCGAAGCACGATCCCGTGCGGACTGATAGACGGCACCACGGTGGGTCCGCCCCGGACCGGTACACCTGTCGAATCATAGCCGGTCGCCAATCCGCTTCAAGGTGACTACTCCTTCAGCACCAAGTGCATTGTTAGCGTCAGCGCCGGGTCGGTGCCACCGACCGTGTTCGCCAATCGTAGCCACCCGCCAAAATGGGTTACCTTGATGAAGTGGTTTCCCGCACTCCTGATCGGCGGAAATGCGGTGCCTTCATCGATCCACTCAATGCCATCCACCGAGACTTGAACCCGCGCATTCAGGACTGCGCCAGCCCCCGATATCTCATGAACCCGGATGAAGAAGATTGCTTCGCTTGCCCAAGCGGTCTCGTACGGCTCGGTGTCGAAGTTGTCGTGGAACGCCTGCATCCGCTCCAGCACGACGGTGTAGAAGTTCCTCATTGAGCCTCTCCAGTTCCGGTGGAGTTGACGATCGAGTCGACATGGAGGAAGACTCTCCGGTCGGTGTCGGTCTCTATAAATACAACCGGGTTCAGCAGCCAATTGATCCTTGGGAACGGAGCGACCATCGGTGGCTCGACGCCGCGTAGATCGAACGAAGTGTTGACGCTTTCAAGACGGACATACTGCCGCTTCACCAGATCAACAGTGAGCGCCATGTAATGCCAGTTGATCTTGTCGACGGTCTCGTTGTAGCAAAGCGGCTGGTGACTGTCCGGGATATCGTAGAACGCATCGCTCGATCCGTTCGCCTGGCGTAGGCCGTGCCATTGCGGGTCAACCCCGCGTCGCAAGAACACGCGGTTTTCCCCCGTCTCGTTGTTCGGGTCCAACCCCGGGGCGCTCTGGCCGGGGTCTCCCCAGTCCTCATCGCTGCCCTCGGCTGCGTGGAACACCTGCCAACGCTGCTGCATCTTGCCGTCCGCCGCATTGAGGTAGCGCACTCCGTAAAAACACCGCGTCTCTGAGTCCTGGATGTCCCAGAAAAAGCCGAATGCCCGGATTGCTTCTTCTCCAATACCCGGACGGTCTTGCTCCGGAGTAACGGCATACCACATCTCCGACTTGAGAAACTGCCTCTTGCGAAGCGTGAGGCGCTTGATCGCATGCCCCATGCTGCCTGCCACCGGCCGTTCGGAGGCCCGGCCGGCGATCGCACGAGAGGGAACCTTCATGGAGTAGGTACCTGAGATCGATCCATGGGTCCCAGCGTATCCAAACGTCGCCGTGCTGAGCATAGGCGCACCCCAATGCATGAAACGGCGCTGAGCGGGATAGTAGGCGAGCTCGTCGTGGCGGAAGTTGGGGTTGAGACTGATCCACCCGTTCAGGCCCTGGTCGAAGTCGTCATAGAAGATGATCTCAGATAGCGGCTGGAATCTGTCAGGAATGCGCATGCTGCGGAAGTATAGCACGGTAACAGTGATGCTGTGGCTTGAGGCGCCAACAGTGGAACGAGCGAGGCCCCCGCCTTTCCACGCGTTGCCGCTACCACCCTACCACTCAGGTTTCCGCGCTGCCCCCGGATAGTCCGGTATCGATGTCGAAAGCCGCGTAGCTCCGTGTGCGCGGCGGCCGTTCAGCAGTGGAAGCGCGCGGAAGTCGGGTGTGTTCCGCGGTCGCGCCATGGAGGTCACCAGCCGCTCGAGCAGATCGACCCGCTTCTCACCGTACTCGGGATCGCCGTAGAGATTGTGTTGCTCGTCCGGATCGTTCCGGAGATCGAAGAGCTGGCCCTCGCCGGTTTGATGGTACCGCGTGAGTCTCCAACCATCGTCGGAGATGACGGTCTCGACACCGGTCCCTGAGACATTGATCTCACGTCTTGGCCGACGGTGCGAGGCGCCTCCACAGATGTCTGCAAACGACGTTCCTTCGTGGGGCGGCAGGAGGTGCTCCGGCACTCCGCCCCACGCACAGAGACTGGGGAAGAAGTCCAGCGTCCCTACCAGCTCGTCCGATTCGCCGGCTGTGATTCCGCCGCCGGCCACGATGAGCGGGCACCGAATCCCGGCATCGTACTGCGGAAGGTGCTTGGCGACGAGCCCGTGGTCACCAAGCATCTCACCATGGTCAGTCGCGAAGACGACTACCGTGTCATCCCAGAGCTCGCGCTCATTGAGAAGCGTCAGGAGCCTTCCTATCTGGTCGTCAAGAAACCTGAGCTCGCCATGGAACATTGCGCGCCATTCTCGGATCGTGTCCGGGTCGTCACAGATCTGATCAAAACCGATGTAGCTGCGGTCGTTGAGTGCCGTGATGCCGTCGTCCTGCCACTCCGCGGGAAGCGGATCTCGCATATCAGCCGCCCGGTACATGGTGCTGTACGGCGCTGGAGAATCGTAGGGATCATGGGGATCGACGTACGAGACGTGACAGAGAAACGGCCGATCGGTCTCGACAGAGAGGTGGCCGTCAATGAAGTCGATGGCACGATCGGTGATGAACGCGGAGTCGTGGAGATCGGGTGACAATGGCGACTCATACATGGATCGCCATCTAGAACTCTGCTGACGCGGCAGGAGGTGCTCATTGCGCGCGCTCTCGCGTTCGCGTATCGTCTTCCGGTCCAGAGAACGTAGCGACGGGTCCCAGCACATCGAAAGCGCCTGAGCGTACCTATCGGGATGTTCGGTCCTGATCCACTCGATCCACGGCCCCCACTTGGGGTCCTCCGTTACCACAGACTCGTGGAACCCCAGATGGGAGAAATCGCGGGGGAGATCCAGCGTCATTGGTGTCTGGTGGAGTTTGCCGAACGCTCCTGTCGAATACCCATACGCAGCTAACACCATTGCGTACGTGGGTAGGTCCGACGAGAGAACGTAATTGTTGTCCACCACGCCGTGAACCGCAGCCGATCTTCCGGTGAGGTAGCTTGCCCTGCTCGGCGAGCATGACGGATGCGTGCAGTAGTGGCGGTTGAAGCGCATCCCAGAACGTGCAAGCGCATCGAGCGCAGGGGTCGAGTCGACGCCGCTGCCATAGCACCCGAGCGCGTTTGCGCCGAGTTGATCGGCGAGGATGAACACGATGTTTTTGGCCCGAGGGTCGGTCATACGCCGCCGCTCAGGTCCCATGGTTGCGGCAACCAGACCCGTAGGCGGCTCTCCGGCCCAAAGCCGTTCCCGCTCGAGAGATAGTCGCACATGGGGAGCGATTCCACCGAGTGGCCGAAGAAGTGGTTAGGCCGTTTCACGAACGGTACGTCGTAGACCAACCATGCGCCGTTCTGGTCTCGACGTGGAGGCGCAAGGTCGAAGTACTGCGGCTCTTGTGAGACGGGTGGTAACAACGCATACGTCAAATCGCGCCCGGGATCGTTTCTCCAGCGAAACCCATCGGTATGCAACCAAACGCTGGCATCTACCGCCTCAACAAAACGAGTGTCTGCCGCCAAGACGATTGGTCCTACCATGACTGCCTTCTGATTCGGCGCGGACGGCGTCGCGACGATTCGGCCTCGAAGGTCGAGCGTCAGATTCACCGTATCGCCGTCAGACCACACCCGGCGAATCCGAGCGTAGCTGCCGGGAGTGACGCCGACGCGCTCTCCATTGACCTCCAAGTGCGTGCGCTCGCTCCAGGCAGGGATCCTCAGAGAGAGCGTGTACTCGGCAGGATGTGACATGGAAAGCGTCATCGATACCTGCGCGTCCTCCGGGTAGGTCGTCTGCTGACGGAGCTCTGCACGGACCCCTTCCCGAGGCACGAAGCGCCACGTCCCCTCCGCATAGAGGTTGACGACCGGTCCGTCTTGGGAGTCCATGACCGCCCAGAGTGGAACGGTCATCAGCCCGCGCGGACCGCTTGCGACGCAGCAGCTCGACTGCACGAGCGGCACTTGCACCCGGCTCGGTTCACGACTCCCGTGCAGTGGTGAGAAGTAGCTCCACCATGTTCCGTCAGGCTGCATCGCGCCCAAGAGGGCGTTGTAGAGCGAGAGCTCCAGTTGATCCGCCCATCGAGAATCGCCGGTGAGCCGGAGAAGTTGCAAACAGAGCTTCATCCACGTCACCGTCACGCAGGTTTCCATGGGCCGCTCGATAGGTTCGGTCTGTCGGGAGCGACGGTCGCACCACAGCTCGTGACTCGACGCCGAGCCGACGATCATGATCTCAGTCTCCATGACCCGTTCCGCAAAGCGCAGCACCGCATCCAGATAGC
>CAYTGY010000074.1:0-2178 GCA_964437265.1 uncultured Spirochaetaceae bacterium
CAGCCTGCCGTTTCTGGCGTTCTTCACCGTGTTCGTGGGGATGATTATCGGAGATGCCGGCTATGGCAGCCTCATCTTCCTGGGCTCGCTCGGGATGATCATCGCGACCAAGGCCCGCGGGAGACAGGTCTCTCAGTTTCTCAAGCTGGCGCTTGTCCTTGGACTAAGCGTCATCATCTGGGGAGCGATTACCGGAAACTGGTTCGGGTACCACGCAATCGCGCAAGCGCCCCCGTTCTCATTCTTCGTGATCGACCAACTCGATACCGCGGCCGCGGAGAGCGGGCAGATTGTGCAGTTTATCTGTTTCACCTTGGCCGTCGTGCATCTCTCGCTTGCACATCTGTGGAGCTTTCTGGTCTTTCTGACCCGCAAACCCGCAATCAAGGCGATTGGCGAGATTGGCTGGCTGGGCGTTGTAATTGGCCTGTACTTCCTGGTCCTGAATCTCTTCCTTGACGTTCCGCTTCCGGCCTTTGCGCTGCCGGCGATCTTCGCCGGTCTTGGTCTGGTGTTTGTCTTTGCGGAGCAACGAGCGGATCGTGGGTTCTTCAGGACAATCCTCTATAGCTTCACCGAAGGCCTGCTTCCGACGATCTTCTCCGGGATCAGCGCATTCTCAGATGTGATCTCCTACATTCGCCTCTATGCGATTGGCATCGCCTCCGTGGAGATTGCGCAGGCGTTCAATGAGATGGCTGCCGGAAGCGGGATCATTGGCGGAATCATCATCTTGATGCTCGGCCACTCACTAAACTTGATCATGGGAGGACTTGCGGTGATCGTCCATGGCGTACGCCTCAATGTCCTCGAGTTCGCCGGCCACCTGGGTATGGAGTGGACCGGCTTCGCCTACACACCGTTTGCAGAGACCGGACACCGACGATAACCGGGAGGAGACGACAATGAACTGGGATCTACTTGGTATTGGCGCAGCGATATCGCTCGCGGCTGTTGGATCAGCGCTTGGAACAGGAACGGCTGGGATGGCGGCCGTTGGCGCATGGAAGAAGTGCTTCGCGGAAAATCGACCGGCACCGTTTATTCTGGTGGCATTTGTCGGATTCCCGCTCAGCCAGACAATTTACGGGCTGCTGCTCATGAACGCCCTCACCGAGGCCTCCGCGGCACTCCAGACCACGGGCTATGTTCTGGGCGCCGGTATCCTGGGCGGTCTTGCCATTGGGATGAGCGCGTGGTTCCAGGGCCGGGCGGCTGCAGCCGCTTCAGATGCAATGGGGGAAACGGGGAAAGGCACCGGTAACTACATCACGGTGCTGGGCATTATTGAGACGGTAGCGCTGCTCGTGATGGTGTTCCTGCTGGGAACCACCACATCCGTGGTTGAGCTTGTCGGGTAATTCGCGCGGCAGATAATCCAAACCCCGCCGCAGGCCGACAATCTATGAAGATGAGACGATTCGTCCTCTTTGCGGTTCTCGTTTGCGTGCTGTCGGGCTATCCCGCTTCGCGTCTGATGGGGCAAGAACGCTCGGATGAGCCGGCATGGCTGCTTGCCGAGCGGGCCGACGCGGCGGCTAATGCCGGCGAGTACGGACAGGCGATCCAACTGTACCGCCGCGTACTGGCCGAGTCACCGGGGTACGTCGCCGCCCACGAGGGCCTTGGCCGTGCATTCGAGGCCACGGCGGATCTTTCGGTCGCCGTTGACCACTATCGAACCGCCGTACAACTGGCCGCCGAAAGCGGCGAGCGGGCGCACGTGGCGGCAATTCAGCTCCGCATTGCGGGAATCCTCAAGACCCAACAGCTCTTCAAGCAGTATCAGGACACGCTGCTTGCCGTTGCCGCAGATGACCCGGCGGTCGTTGAGGCGGAGTTCCCGGACATCCGGGACCGCCTGTCATCCGTCTTTGCCGGCGAGGGGCTTGACCGGCTTCTAGTGCTGTATCGACTCCCGCAGACCTACGCAACGCCCGCGCACAGTGAGTTGGCCGTGTTTCTGGTGCACTCCGGACGGTACGACTCCGCAATGGTTGAGGCCCTGCTGTCGGTGACCGCACTCGCCACGACCGTCGTGGAGGAGTTGATTCTCCGTGACCCACTGTACGAGTTCGAGGGGCTGGGACACGCCCTTCAAGAGAGTGCAGACTACGATCCGCTCGCGGCGTTCATCGCTGCAAGCTCGCTGTATCGTGATCTCTACTATCTTGCCGC
>CAYTGY010000074.1:2188-6776 GCA_964437265.1 uncultured Spirochaetaceae bacterium
CGGTGGTAGCCGTATCAGTATTGTCGGTGTGGCAACTACTCGCCGGACAGCCGTCAGCGGGGATATGGGGCCGACGGGCGACCGCGCAGCTTAGATCACCCACGCTGGAACCGGTTATCTACTCCGACCTGCAATAGGCATTGCACGCACATCGCGTATGTCGTAGTGTAGCTGCAATCCCATGAACAAGATCGTCGTAACGGGCGCACGAGAACACAATCTCAAGAATGTCGATCTGGAGATTCCTCGCGACAAGCTGGTGGTGGTCTCCGGGCTGAGCGGGTCCGGCAAGAGCAGCCTTGCCTTCGACACCATCTTTGCGGAAGGGCAGCGGCGCTATGTGGAGTCGTTGTCCGCCTATGCACGGCAGTTTCTTGGCCGGCTGGACAAACCCGATGTTGACTACATAGAGGGACTCTCACCGGCAATCTCAATTGAACAGAAGACCACTTCACGTAATCCCCGGTCTACGGTAGGCACCATCACCGAGATCTATGACTACTACCGCCTCCTGTTCGCGAGGGTGGGAGTGCCCCACGACCCGGCGACCGGCAAAGGAATCGAGCGACAGACGATTGATGAGATTCTGGATGCCGTCATGAACAACCCCGACGGCACACGCCTGACAATCATGGCACCGGTCATTCGCGGCCGCAAGGGCGAGCACCACCGCGTACTGACCGACGCGCGCAAAGCAGGATTCTCCCGTGTGCGGATAGACGGTGAAATGCTGCTCCTCGATGAAGAGATCTCACTGGACCGCAAGCGCAAACATGAGATCGAGATTGTCGTGGACCGCGTCAAAGTTTCCCCCGACGCCGAGCGCAGGATTGCGGACAGCCTTGAGACCGCGCTGGAGCTCGCCGGTGGCTTGGTTACGGTAAGAAACGAGTCGGCGAGCAGAGAGCGATCGTTCAGCCGGAACTACTTCTATCCGGACAGTGAGATCAGTTTCCCTGAGCTGGAGCCGCGTCTGTTCAGCTTCAACAACCCCTACGGCGCGTGCCCGGCGTGCAGCGGGTTGGGAATCAAGCTGGAGTTCGACGTCGATCTGATCATGCCCGACCCCTCGAAGAGCTTTAACCAGCACGGACTGCTTCCGTACAATCCGGAGGCCGCCTGGAACCGCAGTCGCTTTGAGAGTCTGGCGCGGCACGTGGACTTCAGCCTGGATGATCCGCTTGAGACTCTGCCCAAGAAGGTCATGAACGCAATTCTCCGCGGCACCAAGGAGCCAATAGAGGTTCGCTATGTCAACCGGGAGAAGACCGGCACGTTTGAGTACCAGGCGCCGTTTCGGGGCGTGCTGGACGACCTACGTCGACGATACATTGAGACAACCTCCGACGGCATCAAGAAGTGGCTGGAAGGCTTCATGAGCCAACGACCCTGCGAGACCTGTGGCGGCAAGCGGCTCAGGCCCGAAGCACTGTGGGTGTTGGTTAACGGCACCAGCATTGACCGGCTGACCGCAATGAGTGTTGCTGAGGCGGTCCGTTTTTTTCAGCAGCTGCCGTTGTCTGAGACCGACGCGCAGATAGCCGCACAGATTCTCAAAGAGATCACCAGTAGACTGAACTTTATGATGAGCGTGGGCCTGGAGTACCTCACGCTCGACCGGAATGCATCCACGCTCTCCGGCGGGGAGGCGCAGCGGATACGGTTGGCGACGCAGATTGGGAGCTCGCTTGTCGGTGTCTTGTACATCCTTGATGAACCCACCATCGGACTCCATCAACGAGACAACGAGCGTCTGATCAGGACGCTCACTCATCTACGAGACATAGGAAACACGCTCATTGTCGTGGAGCACGATGAGCAGGTTCTGCGCTCCGCGGACCACATCGTGGATCTTGGGCCGGGGGCCGGAGTACACGGCGGCTCAGTCGTCGCCAGCGGAACCGTGGAGCAGGTACAGCGAACACCCGGCAGCCTCACGGGCAGATACCTGGCCGGAGAGCTCCGACTTGCGTTGCCGTCGCATCGGCGGCAGGGGAACGGCGGCGTCCTTTCCGTCATTGGTGCGCGCGAGCACAATCTCAAAGGGATCGACGTCCACATCCCGTTAGGCACCTTCACCGTAATCACCGGCGTATCCGGTTCAGGCAAGTCGACCTTGCTGGGAGACATCCTCTATCCGTCGCTGAGCAACGCCCTTCATCGCGCGCATCACCGGGTTGGTGCGCATGATACCGTAGAGGGGACGGAGGCGGTCGACAAGATCATCAACATAGACCAAAGCCCAATTGGACGCACCCCCCGCTCTAATCCCGCGACGTATGTCGGTCTGTACGGACCCATTCGTGACCTCTTTGCGTCGCTGCCGGAGAGTCGTGCGCGCGGCTACAAGCCCGGACGATTTAGCTTCAATGTGAAGGGCGGCAGATGCGAGAACTGTGAGGGCGCGGGAAGCATCAAGATTGAGATGCACTTTCTCCCCGACGTCTACGTAACCTGCGATGTGTGTGGCGGGAGAAGGTTCAACCGAGAGACGCTCGACATCTACTACAAGGGCAAGAATATCCACGACATACTGCGCATGACCGTGGAGGAGGCCCAGGAGTTCTTCCAAGCTATCCCGCAGGCCACTCGCAGGCTGACCACGCTCGCCGCGGTGGGACTCGAGTACCTCGAGCTGGGCCAAAGCGCACTCACCCTCTCCGGCGGGGAGGCGCAGCGCGTGAAGCTCTCCTTGGAGCTCTCAAAGCGGAGCTCCGGCAAGACGTTCTACCTCCTGGACGAGCCGACCACGGGACTTCACTTTGCCGACGTCATCAAGCTCATGGAGGTGCTGAACAAGCTTGTGGAGCGGGGAAACACGGTGGCGCTCATCGAGCACAACCTGGACGTCATTCTCCAGGCAGACCACGTCGTTGATCTGGGCCCGGAGGGTGGAGACGCCGGCGGCTCCATTGTGGCGACTGGAACGCCGGAGGCGATCGCCGCCGTGGAGCACTCGCACACCGGACGGTTCCTGCGCGAGGCATTGGCGCGAAGACAGTGAAGCTCACGCGACCGGTTCCATCAGCCAGGCTGCTCTTCTTGCTCCTTGTGGGGGTGCTGTGTGTTCCATGGGTAATCGTTGGGCAGGAACCTGACGCAGAAGACGCCTCGCCGGACCACTCGCCCCGCGGTGAGCCGACGCTCTTTGAGCAGACACTCGTGCAGGACATTCAGTCGGCCGGGTTCTACGAGCTTGTGACCTGGCTTGACAGTCTCAGACTCTCCACCCGGGGCGGGCGCGAGGAGCTCGCAGCTCGTCTCTATCAACACTACAAGTTGGAGCCGCCGGCGCCGCGCGAGCAGCCCGATGAGCCCAGAATCATCGTTGACTCCGCTGAGCGCTCCCGATACTTCACCATAGACCAGACCGACGAGCGCTACATTCGTCTCAGCGGCGGCGTGACGGTGCGGCTGAATGATCCGGAGCAAGACGTTGTCCACAATCTCTCAGCGGACCAGATCGTCTTCAACCAGGAAGAGAACGAGGTGACGGCAACCGGGAACGTCGAGTATGTCTTGGAACGCGACGAATCGACTGAGAAGTTCTCCGGCGCTGCCGTCACCATTGACCTTGACGACTGGCAAGGATCGTTTCTGGATGGCGTAACGGAGCGGACCAGCACGGTCGATGACCAGGAGATCGACTTCTTCTTCACGGGAGACTACATCACACGTTCCGCACAAGACGTGGTGGTCATGGAGGATGGTACCATCACGAGCTCCACCGCCGATCCTCCGAACTACCAGGTCACCGCGCAAAAAATCTGGGTTCTGGCGCCGGGAGAGTGGGGGTTGCGCGGCGCGGTACTTCGCGTGGGCCGAGTGCCACTCTTCTACTTCCCGTTCTTCTTCAAGCCGGGCGATGAGCTCTTCTTCAATCCGGCCCTCGGCAGCCGAGACCGGGAGGGAACGTTCATCCAGACGACCACGTATCTGATCGGAGAGCCCGAAGAGGACGACACCGCACTCTCATTCCTTCGCGTGGCCGATGAGCAATCGGACAGCAGGCAACTGGCGATTGACGGATTGTACCTCAGAGAGGCGGACGAGCCGGTCAAGCAGTATCCACAAGGCTGGTCAATCAAGGTCATGACCGATGTGTATAGCGCTCTTGGTGCGTTCCTTGGCGCACGCGGAGCGGTCTCTGATCTGGGCGTCGTTTCGCAGCTGCAGTTCTATGGCGGGGTTGCGGTAAGCAGAAACATCTACGCCTACTCGTACTCCGGCCAGGCGACCACGTTCAGCCCCTTCTATCTGGCTGAGGGTACGCCGCGGTCGGTGCTCAACACTACGCACATCGGTCCGGTGGAGCTTCCCGTCCGTCTTGCGTTGGACACGACCATGCGCCTGCAGAGCAATACGCTCTCCGGATCCGTTGATTTTGCCTACTACAGCGATCCGCTCTTTCTACGAGACTTCGACAATCGCTCTGAGCAGATCGACTGGCTCAGGTTCCTGGGCCAGGGCGCCGGTGAATCGACTCCTCCGGGCGAGATATCTTCGCTCGACTGGCGTCTGACGGGTACCTACGGTCCACGGCTGCCGCAGTTGGCCCCCTGGCTGGAACGGTTTCGCATTCAGGAAG
>CAYTGY010000074.1:6786-7465 GCA_964437265.1 uncultured Spirochaetaceae bacterium
CTCTGGCGTCGTCGGGCTATTCCGTCGGAGGAGCTCTCGCCTGAGATCGCCGCTGCGGACAACAGCCCTGATGCGTCCTTCTTTGTCCCTGAGCGCGTGCGGTTCCCAACCCTCAATATGGCGCTCGCCGGAAGGCTGCTGACGTACCCGCCGCCCGCCCAGTCTGCTCAACCTCTACAGGAGCCGGAAAGTGAGCTGCCGGCAATCCGCGAACCTTGGACCAAGGATGAGGACAGCGAGCCGTCGGCGGACGAGCCGGTGCTTCGGGTCCCGGGAATACGCACGGACTTCTCCGCACCTGCGCAGCCCGGGCGCACCACCGCATCCATCGGGTACAGCATTGTTCCGTCGACCACGGTGGAGCACGTGACCCCGGCGGAAGAGTGGACAACCCCGGATGAGACCGAGCTGGCGTTCTCATACAGCGCGGCCAATCTTCGCGGCACCGCCTCGGTGGACTACGCGCTCAATGTTGCCGGGGGGATCGCCTCATTCAGCGGCTCGCTATCGGGGATCGGTCAGTACCGCGGATTGTTCAATCGTGACGAATCACTGGCGGACGCCACGTGGGATTCGCTACAGAGACAATCGTACGCGTTTAACTCGCTAGCGACCACCAACAACCTGACGGTCTCCGTCCGGCCGTTGCGCGGGGTTCCGGTTCTGGCAGGCAGCTCGG
>CAYTGY010000074.1:7475-12466 GCA_964437265.1 uncultured Spirochaetaceae bacterium
CGACGAAGACAGAAACCCTCTGTACCGTACGCAATCCGTCGGCTGGGATGAAGACACGTTCCGCAACCACCAGCTCTCGCTATCGGTGGCATTGGCCGTGCTGGACACGCAACGACTCACGCTCACCGCTGCGCTTCCCCCACGCCAGGGACGGGTAACCGGCGCGCTGAACCTCGCGGCCGGCCCCGTCACTGCACAGTTCAGCACCGGCGTCCGCGAGGATGATCAGGGCGAGTGGACGGCTGAGCAACTGTCCACCTCACAGACGTTGTCGCTGGGCGACCGCTTCTCGCTACGCAATACGCTGAGCTACGATTTGGAGAATGGGGAGTTTGGAAGCGACACCGCGACGGTCCGGTACGGGCGCTCACAGGCATCACTTTCCGCCGCAAACACCGAAGGGTACACATTCGGCGGACCCGGGGTGGGATGGACCCGGACGGAGGAGCGCCAACTACGTCTGACGCGCGCGGCACTCTCCTCGTCGGTCGTGCTCGAGCCCGAGCCGTGGTACCGGAACCGCATCCAATCGACGGTCACGTCGAACCTGAGCTGGGAGATGAATCTCTTACGGTTCACGGAAAACAATCTCCGGTTTGGGCTCCAGGGAGTCCTTTCAGTACACGATTTCCTTGATCTCTCACTTTCCGTGAACTCCACAAATCTGGAGACGTACAGCTACATCGGGGCACTTGCAGGGACCGTCGGCCGTGAACGCGAGAGCGTGCTCCTTGATCTAGCCAAGAGCTTCAACTTCTTCAATCGTCAGGACCGGGTCAACTCGGCGTTCAACCTGCAGCGGATCACGCTCTCCGCGACGCACCGTCTCCAGGATTGGGACCTGGACATCTCATACTCCGGACTCCCCGAGCTGGTTACCGAAGACGCCACACCCCGCTACGAGTGGCAAGCACAGTTTGCCGCAACACTTCAATGGCGCCCAATCCCCGAGCTTCGTGCCAAGTTCGACGTCAAGGACGAGCAGATCACCATTGGCGATTAGGATCGAGGCCCTTGACCGCCCCAACCATTGATACCTATACTCACGGAGTAGGAGAGGAGCTTCCTTGGGAAAGACCAGTGCTGTTGTTCTCGAGAGTGCCGCTATGTTGGCGGAACTGTGCGGGAGTAATGACACCAACCTGCGTCTGCTTGAGGAGCTCCTTGAAACCCCCATTCGGTACCGGGGCAACGAGTTCTACCTTGAGAGCGAAGACGAGCGGAAGCGGGAGCTTCTGATCGGAATGCTGGCGGAGATGCGCGCGCATGTTGAGCGTGGACAGACGCCGAACCCGCCGTTTATCAGGGCCGTACACCAGTCAATGACCAGCGATACAGACACAACGGATCTTCTCAAGAACGCAAGCATCACCTTGCCGGGAAACGAACATGTGGTCTTTCCCCGCAACCTTGCCCAGGCTCATTACATGAATGGTATGCGGCGGTCGGAGATCGTCATTGGGGTTGGGCCGGCCGGAACCGGGAAGACCTACCTGGCGGTTGCCTACGCGCTTCGGGAGGTGCTCTCGCGTCGCAAGCGTCGTCTCGTGCTCACCCGACCGGTGGTTGAAGCCGGGGAGAGCTTGGGTTTTCTCCCGGGAGACCTTACCCAGAAGATTAGCCCCTACCTGCGTCCGCTCTACGACGCAATGGAGGCGCTGCTGCCGTATGAAACGCTCGCGCGCATGGAAGAGCAGCGCGTCATAGAGATCGCACCACTGGCGTACATGCGCGGACGCAGCCTCAATGACGCCTTTGTGCTTCTGGACGAGGCGCAGAACACCACCCGTGAGCAGATGAAGATGTTTCTCACGCGTATCGGAGAAGGCACGCAAGCGGCAATTACCGGTGATGTAACCCAGATTGACCTCCCTAAGAAACGGAGCTCCGGGCTGCTCCACGCATGCAATGTCTTGGAGTCGATTGCTGAGATTCAGTTCACCTACTTCACCAGCCGGGATGTCGTACGGAACCCACTCGTCCAGAAGATCATTGATGCGTACGAGACCAATGCGAACGTGCGCGGTGCACACCAATCTACCGGTCAGGATCAGCCGTAGTGGAGAATGTCGAGCTCAGTCTTGAGGACATAGAGCCTCCGGAACGTATTCCCGATCTTCCGGCAGCCGTGGGCCGCGTGTTGCGCCACCACGGCGCCTCTGGTTGGGACATCGCGATCGTACTGTGCAGTGACACCTTCATCCACGACCTTAACCGCACGTATCGGGACAAAGACGAGCCCACCGATGTGTTGACCTTCACCGCGAACGATGATCCGGTGGAGGGGGATATTGTTGTCTCTCTTGAAACGGTCGCCCGGAACTCGGCCGAGTACTCAGTGCCACTTGACGAAGAGCTTATTCGTGTTGCCGTACACGGCGCACTCCACCTTGCCGGGTACTCTCACGAGGGCGTCTCTTTAGGAGACCCCGCCGCGAGTGAACACCCCATGCTACAAACACAGGAGAACCTTGTGAAATGGATTATGGAGGAGCAATAAACGTGAAACAGATGGGGCTTCTGAAGAGAATCTTCTCCAAGGACCGTAACAGCCACATCACTGACGATCCCGCTCTCAGCCTAGAAAAGGAAGGCATGATTCGTGGGATTTTCACCCTCTCAGAGACGACGGTAAAGGAGGTCATGGTCCCGCGGATCGACGTTGCCTCGGTTGCACTTGACATGCCGCCGAAGGAGGTGCTGGACAAGGTAGCAGAGAGCGGCCATTCCCGACTGCCGGTGTACCAAGACACCATCGACAACGTCGTCGGTATGCTCTACGCCAAAGACCTACTCAACTTTTTCCAGAGCGGCCAGACCTTCGAACTGGCCAGAGTCATTCGCAAGCCGTTCTTCGTGCCGGACAGCAAGCGCCTGGACTCGTTGTTGCGAGAGATGCGCAGACGACGCGTGCATATCGCGGTCGCTGTGGACGAGTACGGCGGCGTTTCCGGTATCGTCTGTCTTGAGGATATCATTGAAGAGATCGTCGGCGATATCCAGGACGAGTTCGACAACGAGCGTGAAGACGTGCTTGAGATCGGCGACAAGGTATACTTGTGCGACGCACGCGTTGACATCGGTGATCTCAACGAGGAGCTGGGTTTGGAGCTGCCCGATGAGGACTTCGATACGCTGGGAGGATTCGTGTTCGACCTATTCGGCAAGATTCCGGTCAAGTATGAGAAAGTCTCCTTTGCGGACATGGACTTCGTGATCCAGGACATGGACGGGCACAAGATCAAGACGGTTAAGATTGTGGCGGCGAAGGATGAGAAGGAACCCTCGGCCTAGCGGCCGTTCGCCTAGCGGCCGTTCGCCTAGCGGCCGTTCGCCTAGCGGCCGTTCGCCCATGATTCGTGGCAATGTGCTGTTGCCTGCGCCACGGAATCTTCGCCGGCGGATCTTGTCCGCCACGTTTGTGCTCATCTCAGTCCTCGCGTGGGGACAAGACGTCTCAGCACCCGAGTTGTACCGCGCCGGAGCGCGGGCACTCGCTCTGGATGATGTCTACAACGCGATAGCGCTCTTCCGGGATGCCCTTGCCGTCAATCCCAGCTACCTCGAGCCAACGCTGGGACTGTCCCAGAGCTACTTCCGGCTCGCGGAGTATGATCAGGCGATGGTCCACGCTGATCGCGCACTGGTCTTGGCGCAGGATAATACCGACGTCCGCGTGCTCAGAGCGCGCATTCTCCTTGCGATGGGTGACCTCCAACAGGCGGAGTCGGTGTTCCGTGATCTCCTGCGAACGGAGCCGAACAACCTGGATGCGCGGCTGGGGCTCGCGGAATTGGCAGCCGCCCGCGGTCGCAACGGAGAGGCTGCAACCGAGCTCTTGCGAGCCCAGCGACTCTCATCTCAGGACCAACGTACACTGCTTTCGCTTGTGTTGGTCTACGATGAGCTTGGCGATCCGGCAACCGCGCAGCGGTACTTGGAGCTCGCGCTCGAATCGCATCAGAGTCGGCCTGAGGTTCAGGTTCTGGCAGCAGAGCACTACTTGCGTACCGGCGATCTAGACCAGGCACTCTACCATGCGCGAGTCGCGCTGAGTCTGGACCAGACAAATCGGCCGGCGGCCCGCTTGTTCGCGGAAGCTTCGCTGACAAGTGGGGAGTTCCGCGAGGCGTTGAGTATGAGCGAACAGCTCATTGCCGCCAACCGCAACGACGGTCTCGCCTGGTACATCCGGGGTTTGGCGCTTCACAACCTCGATCGGTTAGATGAGGCACTTACCGCGTTTCGCACCGCCCTCAGGCTCACCGAGCCGGACGAGATCACGCGATTGGTACTGGAGGAACTGGTCATCAATCGGCTGGATCTGGAAGATAGCCGGCGCCAACCTCTCGCCGCCTATCACGCCGAGAGCGCGCGCGGGCTGACGGACGAGCACCGGTACGGTTTGGCAATTGACAGGTATCGGCAGGCTCTGCGACTTGATCCGTACAGTACGGACACCAGACGCTCCTACGCTGAGTTGCATCGCAGCATGGGAAACCTTGCGTCCTATCTCCAGGAACTGCTCGTTGCGCGCGATCTGGGAGCTGATGACCGCAGCCTCCGCAACCGCATTGATGTCTACCAGGGTGTTCTGCGCTCCAGCGTCTCTCATCGGTGGGATGTGGACCAGTTCGCCCTCGCGCGCTCACGCACGCCGGTCTGGATAGCGTCATCACCCGGCACCTCCTCGGTTCTCCACCCGCTGTCGGTCCCGCATCTGATGAGCGCAGCGGCACGGTCCATTCAGAGTCGCGAGCGGGTAGAGATCGTCGGACAATCAGTTGATGATCGATTTGCGACAATATTTGAGAACGCTCGCGAAGCCGGGTGTGACTACCTCCTGTGGATGCGGTTTGGCGAGACTGAGCGATCCTTCTCAATTGCGGGGACTGTCTATTTGGCGCGAACCGGAACGGAGGTTTTCAGCGCGCACATAGAGCGTACCGGGGTAGACCGCGTCCGCCGTGCCATCCAACGGTTTGCTGAGC
>CAYTGY010000075.1:0-5054 GCA_964437265.1 uncultured Spirochaetaceae bacterium
GACCACGCGCCGGCGGACATCGTCAGGAAAAAGCTCCTCAAGATGCCGGTCAATGATGGACTTGGCAAGGAGCGCACTGTTCTCCTCATGGTTGTCGCGGCCAATGCTCATGCCGATGTCATGCAGGAACGCCGCCAGAATCACCGCCACGCGACTGTCCTCCATTGTACCGACGGTCTCCTCCTCCAGGCTGAAGGTAACCTTGGCGTCCGCAAGCAGGTCGAACATGACCATTGCGTTGAGCAGCACCTTGCGCATGTGCACCGGGCCGTGGTCGTTGTACTTCAGCCGCACAATGGAAACCGTATTCGCGTGATTCTGGAGCGCCTCTATCTCGGGGTCCGCAAACAGCCGCTGAGCAAGCGTCGCCGCTACACCGGTGAGGCGGGCGGTGATCTTCTGTTCCAACTCATGATCCATTCGCATATGTGGTCTCCGTGTACCGATCGTACTACGACGCCCGACCCGTGTCACCGGCCGGCCGCGGGTTGCTACCGGATAGGCGCAAGGCAGTCGAGACACAGGATCTCAGGGTTGCCTCCCGGGTTTGGGAAATGCTCTTCCAACCATTGGTGATCTGCGTGTTCGAACTCGCTCTCTGCACTCAACGCAACAAGCCGCTTCCACGCGCGGGGGAAGGTTTCACCCTGCCCAACGTGCCGAAGCGCGATGCACCGGCACGCTGAGCGGCAAGCGCAACCCGTCGATCGGCATTAGAGATGAGAACCACCCAGAGGTCTTCAGGCCGGGAAATCCCCGCCTGCGGCCGGTAGATGTCTCCTCACAGTAGAACGGCGCGTAGTCGGCGCCGCTATTGGTCACTCCGAGCCTCATCTGGATGGGACGGAGCGTTGGCAAAGAATGTGCCCACAAGCAGCACGGCAGAGATCACTCCGCACGCCAGCACGGCCGGGGCGTAGCTTCCCAGCGCGTCGTGGCCGGCGCTGAAGAGGAATGGCCCAATTGCCGAGCCGGCAACGCTCAGTGCCATAGCCAGACCGGAGACGGCCCCCAAGTGCGCGCGCCCAAAGAACCGCGGCCACGCGATGTTCGTGGTGATCCCAAAGATGCCCTGGGCCAGGCCGTTTCCAGCTATCACCACAACAACCGGCCAACCGGGGGCAAGCACTACCACCCCAATCGACATCACCGTCAAACCCAGCATCTGGACGGCGAACAAATACTTGAGTCGGATGCGGTCGGATAGCCAGCTTCCCACGAACTGCACGGCGACGGCGACTATGGACGTGGGAAAAAAGACGGCGACTGCCTCAGCCCGGCTCATTCCGGCGGTTCCGAAGATTGATACGATATGAAACGTGTAGGCCGTGGTGACCAACGTATTCAAGAGCAGGCCGACGGCGAATATCCAGAACGTGTAGGTGCCTCTGGCCTGCCCCACCGTGAACGAGCGGCCCGCGGTGGCTTCAGGATGCGTGGCTCGACGCGAGGCAACCGCCCCTCCGTCAGGTTGTAAGCCATGCGCCTCCGGGGTGTCGCGGAACACCAGAAGCGCGAAGACGGCAAATCCGGTGACCAAGAGAGCGATCAATCTCCAGGCGGATTGCCACCCGCCGGAACTGACGAAGATCTCGAGCACTCGAGGCGCCATGGAGAACCCGAAGGAGATTGCGAAGCCCATGATCGCGTTCGCCGCGCCGCGTCTGACCTCGAACCACTCCATAACCATATTCCGCGAAGCCAGTGTCAGCGCGCCCTGTCCGGTGAAGCGCAATAGAAAGAAGCCCAGCGCAATCACGGTGAACGCAATCACCCCCGGGGAGATGGACGGGAGCAACGCCCCCAAACCTGACGAGATTGAAGCAGATGCGGAGAGGTACAGGAGCGTAAGAGCCAGTCCCACCGCCGCCGTGGCGGCAACCACTCGTGCACCCCTACGATCATAGAGCCGGCCGGCTCGCGACAATAGCGCTGCGCTTGCAAGCGTCCCAACCATATAGGCCAGGCTGAGCGCGCTACGGCTCAAGCCCAAGGCCTTGATCAGTGGATCAGTGAAAACCGATACTCCAACGGTCTGTCCCGGCGCGCTCATCAGGATGCCGATGGTACCGGCACCCAGGATGATCCAGCCGTAGAAGAACCGGAACCGCGCGGGTTCAAATGGAAAGCCGCGAAATCTCACCCGAACCTCAGTAGTATGGCCTACACCGCCGTCGCGAAACCGTGGGCAAGAAAACCCTTGTGGCTTCGCCACAGGTTATGGAACTCAAAACCAGCTTGGGCAATCCCCGCGACCGTATCGCGATTGATGTTGCATTCGCCGGTTGTCCCGTGCCAGATTGGATTCAAGACGTCTGTCGCCGCGCCGAGCATCCGCGCAGACGGTCGCACATGCTCGGCGAAAATCAACGTTCCTCCCGGTCGGATCACTCTGCGGACCTCCGAAAGACCCTGCGGCTGATCTCCCACCGAACAGAAGACCATGGTAAACACCACGGTGTTGAAGTACGCATCGGGAAACGGGAGCGCCTCCGCGCCGGCCTCGTGGAAGGCGATGAGAGCAGCGTCACGGGACATGGGCCGGTATTCGGAGACGGAGAACTCAAGCGACACATCGAGGGCGTGCAACTCGCTAATCTGAGCCCACCGATAGTGCGGCAGATTGGCGCCTGTTCCCACGCCGATCTCCAACACCCTGCCCGAAGCGCGAGGGATAATTCGGCGCCGGATCGCACGCAGTGCGACAACCTCAAGCGGATACATGAATGCGTCATAGAGGCTGTCCTTGTATCTCATGTTCCTCCAAGTGCCCGGATCCGGCTACCGCAAAGTCGTAGATCATCCGATGCCGGTTGATCTGAAAACCTACTACGACAGACAGGCCGGCGGGAAGACCGAATGCGAGCCCAAAGACCTCAACGGTCATCACCGCAGCGGCGATTGGAACGTTCATGGCGCCCGCGAGCATGCCCGCGAAACCGGTAGCTACCAGCGCGTAGTATGACGAGCTGCCCGGTGCGATGCCTGATAGAGCAGCGGCAAACACGCCCGCAAGGATCCCGATCAGTGCCGCAGGACCCACCAGTCCCGCGCTCATTCCAGACCCAATTGTTAGGCAGGCGGCAAACGCGCGCACCACCATGGCGATGAGAACGGCCCACACCAGCGGCGTCGTGACCGGCAGCAGCCCATAGAGCGATGCATGATCCGCCCTCAGGACAGAGTCCAGCAACGGCAGCGCGCCTCCGAAAAGCGCCGGGTTGGTCAGCCAGACCAGAAGCGCAGAAGCCGTCATACCAATGGCCACCTTGGGCGCCACCCATCCGCGCTCGCGCCTGAACGTGGTGACCGCCAATGCGTACAGGCGGGTAAATGCACCGCCGAGTACAGCGACGATCACAGACAATGCGACTATCAATGGCAGCAGCGAGATTGGAATGGACGGCGTCAGATCAAGAAGCGGAACAATCGGCTCCAAGGCGAGCGCGGCTGCAACCCACGCAGCTACCGTTCCGGCAAGGATTGACGGGAAGAGATCGCTGTAGCGCATGTTGGCTCGCTGGATAATCTCCACCGCGAATATGCCTGCGCCAATGGGCGCAGAGAAGAGTGCGCTCACCACGGCGCTGAGGCCACAGATAGCGGCGGTCCGCTGAAATCCGGCTGCGCGGCTCCGTCCCTCCCGCTCTCCACGTCGCGTCATCCCAACCACCCAGGAGGCAAGACCGGATGCAACCCGACCCAACGGGCCAACAAGGCCTCCACTCCCATACGCTACTAGTGAGAGCAACGCCGCCGGCAGTTTCCAGAGTGTTGCGGAGAGCGGAAACCGTCCCCCCTGGTGGTGAAGGGCATACAGATACGACGGTATACCCTCGCCGGCAGCGTCCGGGGACAGCCTGTACACTATGAGTCCGGTGACCAGCGCTGCGATAAGCGCCACCACAGGGGGTGGCGCCGGAAGCCTCATGATCAACGCCTGCCCGTGCTCCAGCACCCAGCGGAACCCAGCGACCAGCCCGGCGCCGAGCGCCCCGGAAAAGATAGCGATCACGAACCATCCGGCTAAGTGGGCGTATGACAGGCGTTGTTCGTCACTCAGAAACGTCAGACGGCGCATCGCCCAACTGTATCATGCGAGCGCAACGTGACAAGGGGGAGCAAAGGTAGGCGGCGGTAGCATCTGATACCAAGGTGACGCTGCAGCTGCCCGTCAAAGGGGTGTTCCAGCAACCTCTGCCGACACCGGGACGATTGACCCGAGTGGACGCCGGACGGCGCTCTGCCTATCTTCGGCCTATGGAATACAGAACGCTTGGAAGCACGGGAATGGAGGTCAGCGTCATTGGCGTTGGCACGTGGCAGTTTGGCGGCGAGTGGGGACACACCTACTCGCAGCCGGAAGCAGATGCAGTGATCGATGCGGCACGTGAGGCGGGGATCAACCTCATTGACACGGCCGAGTGTTACGGCGACCACCTGTCGGAGGAACTGGTGGGTGGAGCGATCGCACGCGACCGGGAGAAGTGGATTGTCGCAACCAAGTTCGGCCACAAGTTCAACGGGCTATTCGAGAGAGACTCGCTCTGGTCCGCGGCTGAGGTGCAAAAACAACTGGAGGACTCGCTTCAGGCGCTGAAGACCGACTACGTGGACCTCTATCAGTTCCACTCGGGTAACAACGAGGTATTCCATAACGATGAGCTCTGGTCAATGCTGCACAAGCAGGTTGAAGCGGGCAAAGTCCGGCATCTGGGCATCTCGATTGGCAGCAACAGAAACGACCATCAAACCGCGCAGGCGCGGGAGGTGCGTGCGGAGGCGATTCAGGTGGTGTACAACCGCCTAGACCGCGCGCCTGAGGAGACGGTGCTCCCGCTGTGCAAAGAGCACAATCTGGGCGTGTTGGCTCGCGTGCCGCTCGCCAGTGGATTCTTGAGCGGCAAGTACCGGCCTGGGGCGTCGTTTCCGGACTCCGACGTGCGCAGCAAGCGCGAGCGAGAGAAGGTTGATCAGTTGCTCGAGGAAGTAGAGCAGATCCGCAAGACGGAGGTTCCGGAGGGCGTTGACATGGCATCCTGGGCCCTGGCGTG
>CAYTGY010000075.1:5064-8234 GCA_964437265.1 uncultured Spirochaetaceae bacterium
ACATGCGCGGTGTGGGAAACAACATGCCGTACCTCGCCCTGGCGTGGGTGCTGAAGAATGATGCGGTCACCTGTGTTATCCCTGGATGCAAAGACGCCGGCCAGGTTCGGGCGAACGCCGCTGCGGCTACGCTGCTGTAGGCGGTGCCGGCCGGCCGCCAATGCGGCCACGAAGATCATGGGTACCGCTCACCTACGTTGTGCATAGAGTCACCCAGAAGCCCAATTGTGTCGGGCGCGGTGTGGTACCACGAGACCAGTTCCGTGATGGTTGCCGGCACCTCCGGAACCGTGATTCCGCCGCGCGCCACGTCCTCCGCCTGGTGCGCGTCGGAGCCGCTGATGGAGAGCAGACCGTGATCCCGGGCAAAACAGGCGGCTCGCTCGTTCTTCGAGTTGTGCCGCGGGTTGCCGTTGTAGACCTCAAGCCCATCGATAATCGACGTATCATACGGCCCGTCGCCACGAAACGGGTGCGCCTGGAACACTATCGCGCCTGCGGATTCGGCCAGTGGCTTGAACGTAGCAGGATCCATGCGACAGATATCGGGCATCCGGGACAGCATCGCCTCGTGTATCCCATACACCAGAAAGTCGTGACCGGGTGCGTCGCGAAAGCTAAGCTCCATACCGGGATACACCTGGAGACCGGTGCCCCGGGCTGCCTCCCGCACCGCGCGGAAGCCGGCGAAGTACTTGCGCACCCGCTTGGGCCAGGACCGGACTAGAAAGAAGATCGGCAGGCTCCAGACCAGGTGGTCCGTGATAATCAGCCCGCTATAGCCGGCCGCAAGGTACGCGTCGACGAGCTGTCGCGGCGACAGCCGTCCGCAGGGGCTCACGACATTCGTGTGGGCGTGGGTTTCTATGCGGTGTTCGGGCACGGGAAGAAAGCTACACCAGAACCGGGCTGGTGAAAAGGCCGGGAAGAAATGGTAGGATTGGCGGGTAAAAACCCTCGAGCTCGGTCACAGCGGCATTGCGGCAAGCGCTCTCTGCCTTGGCATCCTCTCCTTCGGAACCAAGGTGGACCGGAGCACTGGATTCGCAATCCTGGATGCCTATTACGAAGCCGGCGGCGTGGGTACCGAGAGTGAGACCGTGCTTGGTGAGTGGATGCGTGAGCGCGGCAACCGGAACGAACTGGTGACCGCAACCAAGGTTGGCTTCAACCGCGACGACATCGGCCCGTGCCTGTCTCGCGCAACGATAGAGCGGGAGACGCTCGGCGCACCGTACCGGCTTGCAGTACGTGAGAGAGAGAGAGACGGTAGGCTGACCGTAACGACCATCGTCACAAAGGAGAACCCTGTGCTCAACGGAATACCGAGCATCCTCAGCCCTGAGCTGCTCAAGATCATGATGGAGATGGGTCACGGTGATGAGCTTGTGTTGGGTGACGGAAACTTCCCGTCAGCAAACTACTCGCAGCGCCTGATACGACTCGACGGCCACGGCGTGGTACCCATCCTGGATGCAGTCTTGCGGTTCTTCCCGCTTGATACGTTTGTGGATGAGCCGGTCGCGCTCATGGAGGTTGTCTCCGGGGATACCACGGTGCCAACGATCTGGGACCAGTACCGGCGCGTGATCGCGGAGCGCTGCGGCCCGGACGTGAGGATAGCGCATATGGAGCGTTTCTCCTTCTACGACCGGGCCAAGCAGGCATACGCAATCATCGCCACCGGCGAGACCGCGCTCTACGCGAACGTGATCCTCAAGAAGGGCGTGGTCATCGAGTAGCGGCGGCTCCCGCGGGACTCGGTGATGGCGCCCGGGCCCTATGACGTAACCGCACCCTCACTGGCGGATGACACCAGCCGGGCAAACTTTGCCGGCGCACCGCGAGCGTAGGACCCCACGGCCTCAGAGGCGGAGACAATATCCACCGGTTGCCCGCGGTAGCGCCCGGCCCGGATAGTGCCGCCGTAAGCAAACACAGAGGGAAGATCCAGCCGTGCCATGCCCATCACGGTGCCGGGTATCGTCTTGTCGCAACCGCCTATGCCAAAAACTCCATCCAGTTGGCGGCCGCGAGCGTACAGCTCAATCACGTCGGTCACCACGAAGGTGTGAAAACTCACCGGCATGGCGCGGTTGGGCGCCCGTGAGGTTCCCGCTGTCATCTGTGCGCTGTTCCGGCCGGGCCAGTCGTCGCTCGGCATGACCGGCGTGTCACGTTCCTTACCATTTTTGTCTTCCATTTCCCGCATATGATAGCCACATGCGCGGCCGCGCGCCAACTCAAACTCATGCTACAATGCCGGCTGTGGCACGGCAAAGAGACAACATAGACCTGGTCTGGAGCATAACTGAGCTCTCCAGCCTGTTTGAGCGGCGAACGAATACCGCCGAGTTCCTGCAACATGTAGCGGATCGGGTGGCAACCCACTTAGAGAGCGACGTCTGCAGCGTCTACCTGCTGGACGAGGAGGAGCAGACGCTCACGCTCCGCGCAACGCGGGGTCTGGAACCGGGCTCGGTGGGCCGGGTATCGCTGGCGCTGGGAGAAGGTATCACCGGTACGGCGGTACGGGAGCTACGGCCCATCCGCGAGGCACGCGGCACGCACAACCCGTCGTTCAAGCTCATCCCGCAGATGAACGAGGAGGAGTACCAGAGCTTCCTCGCCGTTCCCATCCGCCGCGGCCTGAATCGGATTGGCGCTCTGGTGGTTCAGCATAGACGTCCGGACTACTTCACCTCACACGACACGCGTGCCCTGCAGGCAATTGCAGCGCAGCTTGCGGCAACGCTTGAGAATGTCGAGATGATCATGGAACTGCGGCACCATGGTAGTGAGCCCCCAACCCGTCCGCGCCTGGCTCCGGAGGCAGGACGGGGCGAGCGGCTGCCGTGCCGGCCGGCAAGTGAGGGGGTTGCCGTGGGGCGACTGACCCACCTTCGCTACCATGAAGCGTGGAGCCACCACTGGGAAGCTGATGCCTCCCACGAAAACCATGATCAGGAAGCGCTGTTTCAGGCGGCATTGGACCGTACTATCGCGCAGCTGGAGTCAATCCACGCGCATCTGGACAATCGGCTCGCGGATGTTGCGGGGCTGATTTTTGGTACGCACCTGCTCATGCTAAAGGATGACGAGTTCTCCGGAGAGATGCTGGACGCAATTCGAGGCGGCCGGCAGGCGCAGGATGCCGTGCGCGAGGTCAC
>CAYTGY010000075.1:8244-12385 GCA_964437265.1 uncultured Spirochaetaceae bacterium
AGCGGTACGTCTCTCTCCTTTCCTCGAGCCAGAATCCGCGGACGCGTGAGAAAAGTCAGGACATCCGCGACTTGGGGACCCGGTTGTTGCGAAATCTACAGCCGGATGCAGAGGATGCCGCGGATCTTCGCGGACGCGTTGTGATAGCACATGAGATGTTCCCCTCAGATCTTGTACGGATGGCAGCCGAGCATGCCGAGGGCGTCATTCTGACCGGCGGTGGTCCCACCGCGCACATCACCATCCTTGCACGTAGTCTGGAGATCCCCGCCGTCTTCCTTCCGGAGGCCGAAGAAGCCACGCTTGCGGAAGACGACCTGGTGGTGGTGGACGCCTACGAGGGATGGATTCACCCTGCCCCTCCGGAGACCGTGCTGGAGCAGTACCGTGCGGCCGCCGGTCGGCATCCGGACCTGCAGACCGACCAGCCGCGGACCGCGCCCACCACGGCCGACGGCGTGGCCGTGGAACTGTTGGCAAATGTGAATATCCTGCACGATGCGGAGATCGCCACCCGCGCCGGCGCAGCAGGCATTGGACTCTACCGCAGCGAGTTTCCCTTCCTGCTCCGGCACGACTCCCCCAGCGAAAACGAGCAGTGTGCCGTGTACCGGAAGATCGTCGAACGGGTGCCCGACGGACCGGTGGTCTTGCGGACGCTGGACATTGGCGGCGACAAGCTGTTCAGCGAGGCTCAGCATTTGGAGGGCAACCCGTTCCTGGGTCTCCGCGGGATCCGGTTCAGCTTGGCGCATCCGGACCTCCTGACCGAACAGCTCCGAGCCATGTTACGAGCAGGGGCTGACCGGGACCTGGGCATTCTGTTTCCGATGATCTCATCGGTTGACGAGCTCCGAAGCGCCGCGGGCTACGTCCGTCGCGCCGGGGAGGAGCTCACCCAAGAGGATCTACCGCATTGTGAGCATCCGCGGCTGGGCGTGATGATTGAGCTTCCATCCGCCGTTGAGCTCGCAGCGGCGTTCGCCGGAGAAGCCGATTTCCTGAGCATTGGCTCCAATGATCTGGTGATGTATCTGCTTGGCGTGGACAGAACAAACGAACAGGTTGGCTCGCTGTACCAGCCGTTTCACCCTGCGGTACTAAGCGCATTCAAGCGCGTAATCGAAGCAGCGACGGCGCGGAATTGCCCGGTCTCCATCTGCGGAGAGGCAGGCGGCGAGCCTCGCATGCTCCGGTTTCTGATCGGTGCGGGACTACGATCCGTCAGCGCCGAACCGGCAAAGCTTCCCGGGATCAGGCGCCGGATTGCGCAACTCGACATCGAGTCGGCTCAGGCGTACAGCGCGGCGCTGCTCGCATGCACCACGCTCACCGAGGTTCAGGACCTACTCGCTGCCGGCGGCCGCTCCCGCGGCAAACAGGATCACCCCGCCGGTTGAGCCGGAACGCACGGGTATTCGCCATCCTATACCTCCGCCGCCGTGGACACCGAGCCGGAGATCACCTCATCCGCGGTGACCTCCCTGCCCAACTCGCCGGCGCGGTAGATCCCCTGCTGGATCAGCATGGTGTTCAGCGCAAGCTCCGCGGTGGGCAGAAGCTCCCCCCGCCCGTGAAGCACCGCCGCCCAGTGATGCTCGGAGGATGACATATCACGCGCAAGCTCAGGGGTCATCAGGCGCCGGCGGCGGGAGATCGCGTCAACATCCGCGTGCATGTCAAAGTCGATGTCCGCCACGGTCTTGAAGAAGCTGAACGGGTCCACCCGCATCCCGCCTTTGGAACCGGCGATGTAGCTTGGTGAGAACGGATCCAGATTGATGGCCCATGCGGAGACAATGTCCATGGTGAGCCCCCCGGCAAAGGTGACGAAGCCGGTGGCAAACTCCTCCACGTCCAGCTCTTTCCCACGCTCGGGATCCATCTCCAGCTCCTGATAGACCCGTCCGGAGACCCGCTCCACCGGTGGATTTCCCAGCAAGTACAGCATCCGCGAGATCTCGTAGATCCCCGTATCGTAGAGCGCACCGCCACCGGCGTGGCGCTTCTGGACAAAGCGAGCGGTGCCGTACCCATCCACGTACGGGCGGCCGCGCCGTCGGTACTCGGTGGCTGCCGCATGGTATATCCGGCCCACCTCGCCAGCGTCGATCATCATTTTGCACGCGGTGGTCGCGTCCCGATACAGCTTGGCCAGCTGTACGTGCAGCATCCGTCCGGTCTCACGCGCGGCGTCCAACATGGCCTTGCCGTCCGCATAGGAGCCGGCGATCGGCTTCTCGCAGTAGACGTGCTTGCCCGCTCGCAGCGCCTCAACAGTCACCGGCGCGTGTAGATTGTTGTGCAGACAGACATCAACCGCGTCAATGTCTTCCCGTCTGAGCAACTCGCGAAAATCAGTCACCTGGGACGGAATGCTGAATTGGGTGCACGTCGCCGCAAGCGCGCGCTCGTCCACGTCGCACGCGGCGACAATCTCTACCTCATCTATCTCCGCCCACCGTCTCAGGTGAGCTTGGGCAATCTGCCCGGTGCCAATGATGCCAATGCGTTTCATGCGCGACTCCTCTCCGGTGCGATGTTGCGGAACCCGAGTATCAAAGCCTAGAAGGCGGGCCCGGTCAACCGGGTACATGAGCGGTAACACTGCGGGTGTGCGCCGGTGTTGCATCGTGTAGCAACAACGGAGGATTCTGATGAAACGAAGTGTGCTGATTGTTCTCTTGATTATCGGAGGAACTGCGGCAGCGTCCGGCGACGTACAGTTCCGAATGGCCGGCGGCTACGCAACTCCATTCACGGTAATGCCGGACCCGTCACTGGAGCAGTGGACGGCTATCGCGATGCCAAACGAGCAGAGTCTCTCCGGTTGGCACTGGGAGGTTGTGTTCTCTCGTATGGGGCTGGGCATGCACTACGCCGTCCGTTTTGACGAACCGGGCGTCTATGCGCCGGATTGGACGGTGGACTGGAAGGGGGACCTCTTCCTGAGCTATCACCTGGGAGACCGTCACCGGCCGGTGGATCCGTTTGTGGAAGTGGGCTGGGGCAATGCCGGCCGCGCGGAGATGACCGACTACGAAGGATTCGAGTATCCCGACTGGGAAGAGGAGATTGAGGACGGTGACGCGGTGAGCCTCTCATTCTACCGGTATGTTGCCGCGGGCGTGGGTCTGGAGCTTGGCAACGTCATGGTGGGCGGCAAGCTCGCCTATATCGCGCCGGAGTTTGTCTCTCCGGTTCCGGGTTCTCCGGTAGCGGTACACCGGCTTGCGCCGTTCGAGCTCAGCTTCTTCGCCGGCGTCGCACTGGGCGGCGGATAACGTGGATGGAGCCGGCTACGGCTCCACCTCCGCGGAGTAGTCGACGCCGGGAACGGCGAATCCGTGGATGTTGAGGAACTCGGTACGGTATCCCTCAAAGTCCGTGAGCTCGTGAAGGTTCGACTCATCCACCTTGTTCCAGAGCCCGGCGACCCGGGCCTGGACATCGTCCCGCATCTCCCAGTCGTCCAGACGGATCCGCCCCTCAGAGTCCGTGGGAACCGCTGCTTCGCCGGCGTATAGGCGGTCGTGAAAGAGACGGTACGCCTGCTCAATTGGCCCCTCGTGCAGTCCCATCTCCTTCATTACGCGGAGGAGTATGATGAAGTACAGGGGGACCACGGGGATGACCGCGCTTGCACGTGTGACAACGGCTTTGTTGACGCTCACGAACGCGGCCCCGCCCACGGATGCAAGCGTTCGGTTGAGCGCACCGGCGGTTGCTTCAAGGTGTTCCTTGGCCTTACCGATGGTACCGTCACGGTAGATAGGCTGCGTGATCTCCGGTCCGATGTAGCTGTAGGCTACGGTCACCGCGCCGGCGGCAACTACTCCGCGTGAGAGCAAGTGATGGATCCACAGCTCCCAGTCCTCACCACCCATAACCTTGACGGTCGCCGTTATCTCCGCTTCTGAGGCCGGCTCCATGGTGACCGGCGATACGGTCCCCGTCATGGGATCCACCGAGCGCTCGGTGTACGTGTTGCCGATTGGCTTCAGTGCGGAACGATACTCGGTGTTGTCTGCGGGATCCCGTCTCACACCGGAGGCGAGGCTGTAGACGATCAGGTCTACCTGCCCCATGGAGTCCTTGATCAGCGCGGCGGTCCGCGCTTTTGTCTCATCAGCGAAGGCGT
>CAYTGY010000076.1:0-12307 GCA_964437265.1 uncultured Spirochaetaceae bacterium
ACTACGCCGCCCGCGCGAAGTCCTCGCCGCTACGCACGCTTGCCGAAGGGACACGATGAATTGGTGGAGGTCACGAACAGCGACTGGTATCGCTCCATCAAGTCGACGATGAGTCCGGGCGAGAACATGCGCGTCTACCGTAAGCTCCACGGGATGACCCAAGCGGAGCTCGGCGCCAAGCTGGGTGCCTTCACTCGCCAGAACGTCTCGAACATGGAGAATGGACACCGACCCATCAGCAAGGCAGTGGCAAAGCGGCTTGCAGATCTATTCGACGTGTCAGTCGAGAAGTTCATCTGAGGAGCCAACCCAGTGGAGTACAACACGGAAAAAGTCGACGAGGTCACAATGGCTTTGCTGTACCTGACAGTGCACGAGAGGAGCTCGTTCGGAGCTCGGGCATGGAAAGGTCTCGACTGGGACACGTTGAACAGACTTCACGCCAAGGGCTTGATCGGGAATCCCAAGAGCAAGGCTCGGTCGGTTACGCTGACTCCGGAAGCCGTGGAACGCGCCCAGGAACTGTTCATGAAGTACTTCGGCAACACCACCACGGAGCAGAATCGTTCGGAAAAATAACGACAGCCATGAGCTGAAACGTGCCGAGCGTTGTCCTCCCGTAAGGAGGACACGGGAAGCCCTCCCGCCGAGCATGGTTTACGGTCACATTGGATATAATGCAGTTTTCTACTCGATGGCTTTGCTATGTTGCGGTTCGGTCACCGATTCCAAGGAGAAGACCGGCGACGCTGATGTCTTCGTCAAGTTCATCCCAGTGTAGGCCGGTCCCGCCGCCGCTAATGAGATAGTTCTGGCGTTGTTCTGCTGTTGCCCGGAGCAGTCGCGGGAAATATGACAACGGGACCGAAAGGCTTCTGCCATCGGACAGTGAAACCCAGAGATTGTCAGCGTCAAACCACACGCGGGTTGCATTCGCCTCAATGGTCAAAGTGCTCATGCCAAGCCTTCCTGAAATCAGAATGACGTTCCGTAACGATCTTTTCAAGTATCGTGAGATCGGCGGATGAGAAACCCCAGGAACTGGCGAGACGGAACTCCGGCTCAAGCCGGAACTTCGCGACGTGCCCGGCCCTACGGACATGGACGTGGACCGGTTCGCGGGGGTCACCCTCGTTGGAAAAGAAGAAGAACCGGTAACGGTTCCAGTCAGACACCCGTGGCACATCAGAAGGATAGAACAGCGCGGCTTCACCGGCAACTGCCATGACGATGTACCGTTCGAATCGGTGGTATGCTATGTGCGCAGAGGTGGCGTGCACGTGAGACGTGAGATCAGAAGCGTGACCGTTTTGGTCAAAGACTATGATGAGGCAACTGACGGCTTTCGCTGTCCAGCCGATAAGCAACTCGGCCGACACCTGTTCATACCTGACGGGCCGCCGCAGAACTACGCCCAACGGATGCGGGATAAGATCGACACACCAGAAGCTCGTCGGGTCTACTCGAGACGCATGGGGATCGTGGAGCCGGGGGAGAGGCAACATCACGGCAAACAAGAAGATGAACCGGTTCACGCTGCGGGGCAGATCCAAGGTTCGCCTACAGTGGCTGTACTACTGTCTGGTACACAACATCGAGAAGATCGTCACTACGGGGTTGATCCACTCCCTGGCAGCGGGATAGCCGGCCTGGATCCCGGCCGGTCAATCGCACCGGTGATTCAGCCGCGGGGAAAGCCACGTGCATCAGGTCGTGCCCAAGGGTTCTGCGACAGCCTCGTTAAGTCGCCCCTCGTGACGACCCAGTGATAGCTGCGCGTTTCAATGGTCGAGAGTCGCAAGGAACGCGTAGACTTCGCGCTTGAAAGCCCGTCTGGAGAGCTCGAGATGTTTCACGAGCGGTCTGACGAGATCCCACTTCAGCCTCATCGGATACGCGTGGCGAAAGAAATGACGAAATCCCAGAAGCTGGCTTAGTTCGTCGCGTAGCTCATCACTAATCACCCGTGGCCGATTGTCTGTTGAGGTACTCATCTGCTTGAGCAAGTCTCGGTGCCACGTATGGCTCTCGGCTGGCAGCTCGGAGAAGTGCTTCGCGATCAGCACGAATACTCGTTCAACGCCGTTGTAGTAGGCATGGAGCGTTGCGGCGATGGCGCGCAACTCTATCGCATCTGGTTCGGCCGCAAAGACTTTGTCCAGTAGTGGTTGTACGGAATCCAACTCGGCGACAAGATCCTGGAGCTCGCCGTCAACAGCGTCACGGAGTTCAGGCGACTCGCTCAAGGTGTCCCTTCTCTCGCAGCGTCTGGACAAACGCGGCCTCATTGTCGAGATCTACAAGGTCAAACGGGTAGTCCAAGGCCATGGTCAGCGCGCCATATGCAGCAAAGAACTTGCTTGGCTCTAGCCCTGAAACCGCGATATCGATGTCCCCAATCGCGGCTGGGTCTTTGGACGACAAAACAGACCCAAATAAGTACACGTCTCGAGCGCCAAGGCGCTTCAGCACGTCGATAGCTTGGAGTATGTCGCGACGAACTTCTTCCGGACACTGATCAATCGACATTGGTCTCTCGAGTAGATGATACACACGAAGTGATGCCCACGCAACGCCGAACCTGGGGTATCCGGCTTCGCGCGTTGATATACATCAATGTATCCGGCGACCCGCTGATTTTTGCAAGACCCTGATCCCCAGAATTGCAAAGAAATTCCCCAGGGCCCTGGGTGGGGAACTCTGGTTACTGCCGCATGAGCGAGTTCTTCACTCTGTGGCTCTCTCCGTCGAAGATCAGCAGGTGGCTGCGGTGGACAAGCCGATCGATCAGGGCGGTGGTCATCGCCTGGTCGAGGAAGATGGTCACTCAGTGGCCGAATTCGACGTTGGTCGTCACGATCATGCTGCGCTTCTCGTAGCACGCTGAGACGACCTGGGAGAGAAGCTGGGCGCCCTCGCGATTGACGGGGACGTAACCCCATTCATCGAAGACGAGCAGGTCCAGCTTCTCGATCGACTTGAGAAATCCTTGCAGTTGGCCTCCTTCATTGAGTCGAGTGAGGTGGTTCACGAGCGCGGCGGTGCGCCAGACGCCGACCTTGAAATCGCGTCTGCACGCCTGGATTCCGAGTGCAGTCGCACCTATCGATTGCGATCTCTGTGAAGGCGCTTCACGCCGGATACACGGTTGTCTTCGAACGCATGAGTAATCTGGTGCGGCTGCTGAAGACCGGCGAGATTCACCGCTCGAGCGCTTTCCGCATCAACCGAATCATGAAGGCCCACGTGCTGGTCATTGACGAGATCGGCTACACACCGATCGATCGCAAAGAGGCAAATCTGTTCTTCAACTTAGTCAGCGAGCTCTACGAACGAACCTCGATCATCATTATCAGCAACAAGGGCTTAGACGAATGGGCCGAGATGATGGGCGACGAAATCATGACCACCGCGATGCTGGACCGGCTCCTGCATCACGTGCGGATCTTCTCTATGGACGGCGACTCCTACCGCGTGCAGCACAACCAGGAACTATCATCGAAGGAGGGCTCAGAAAAGGTCTCTGGCTGACATCGTCAGGCTACGCATGGCAGGGCATACTGTGCCCGGGGTGGTCACCGGAGACCGCCGGGATTCGATCCTGCCTCCTGAACTGAGAGCCTCCGACCTCGACCTGACCCGCAGATTGGGACAGCTGCGCCCCGATCACGACGGAAAAGCATGCAAAACCACGAATGCCCTCGAGACAACTCGGACCAGCGGATTTCGCTCAGTCTCGGCCCGTCCGCGACGCGACGCGAGCCTGACTCAAGGGCGCAGATGACGCCGCGAGCGCCATCCGCCCGCGAAACGCCTCAACCGCGCCGAAAGGTATTCCACTATGTTTTGTGTCAAGCAGCGTTCTGCTCGTTCTTCGCGTTCTCCAGCGTTTGCCGATACTGCCTGAGCTTGCGCTGGTAGAGATCCTCCTTCAACCAATGGTACTTCTCTCCGTTCAGAAGCATTCGTCTCATCACTCCGCAGAGCCTGCGAATCATGGCGATCCGGGCTCGGCCGGCGCCGCGGCGCGCTTTGAGCTCATCGTAGTCGCGCTGCCACGACGGTGTGCTTTTCACCGCCTGGTAGATCGACTGCGTGAGGATCGTGCGGGTGAGTTTACGCGACTCTCGGGTGATGTGCCCCGACTGGCTCTTGCCGCCCGAATCATGGCAGCGGGGGACCAGGCCAAGATAGGCGTTCATCTGCCGAAGGCTCTTGAATCGCGTGATGTCTGCGATGTCGGCCAGCGGCTCGCTGTGAGCCACGATCTCTCGGGCCAGTCTGTCCTTCGACTCGTTGACCTGCCGCAGGAGGGCAGCCTGTACCTCGATGGCCGCCACGATCGACGGCGAAAGCGAGTATTCGCTCAATGCATCAGCGACCGACTCTCGGCCGGCGAACAGCCGAGAGAGCTGCCAGCCCGGAAGAACGACCCCGTCGTCGGTCAGCATCGCCTGGATCGCGTTCTTCAGCATCCTGATCTGCCGATTGAGCAGGTTGTAGGTCGCGAACAGCCGCCTCAGGGTGCGGATCGTCTCGTTTGGTTTGTACACCGTCGGTATCCCGAACTCTCCTGTGACCTGGAACACCCACAATGCCTTCGCCATGTTGCGGGCATCCTGGCGGTCGGTCTTGTTCCAAGAGTCGGTGATGATACGGAACCTCCGTGGGTCAAGCACGAAGCATGTCGCTCCGCTCGCCTCGATCCGGTCTGCCCAGTAGAAGCAACCGCAGGAGGCCTCAAGGACCACCGCGTCCTCCGAGCCAAGGTTGCTCAGGTAATCCTCAATCGCGCACGACCTATGGAACTGTACCTGCTTCCCGTCGCGATCAAGTACCGATACTGTCGAGTACTTCTTGTGCCGATCGATGCCATGAAACCGTCTGAACATCTTCTCCTCCCGTTGACTCGGAATACGAGAGAGCAGAGTACCGATGTCGGTTGTACGTTCCATTCCACTATTCAGCATCGCCACCCGGGCGTGCTATTCTGTTGGTACGGGTACGGTCGGTGGCCTGCCAAACCTATCGACGTGGTCGCAGCAAACCAGTGTGCTGCGCCACAGGAAAACTATAGGCCATCGACCGTCCTGATCTCTGCGCTTCCGGATTGCTGTAGATCAGGAGCAGTCTACCACCACCGACCGCACCAAAGCGCCTAACCGACGCTTGACTGAAAACATAACAACCTATCGTTCATTGTACCGCAGGTATTATACCGGAGGTACAATGTCTCGACTCTCCGGTAGCCGGTAGCTGGTGCTTCGTCCGCCGCCGGCGTTTTTGATGAGGATACCTCTCCCTTTGAGTTCGCTGATGTCTCTGAGTGCCGTATCGGGTGAGCATTTGGCCAGTTTTGCATACTTCGATGTGTTCATGTGCCCTTCAAAGTCATCTTCGAGCATGCGATTGATGATCAGCCGCTGCCGGTCGTTGACCGGCCGCGCATTGATGCGGTCCCAGAGTTGGGCCTTGAACAGGACATTGCTCAGCGTCGTTGTCGAGCTGAAGATCGCTCGGTCGAGACAATCCAAGAACCATGCAAGCCAACCGGTGACATTGGGTGTACCGCGCTGCTGCCTTTCGAGCTGGGTGTAGTAGTCGTTCCGCTCCGCTTCCATCTGCGAGGACAGGCTGTAGTAGCGATTCTGTGTTCCGTCGGCCCGGGCGAGCGCCATGTCTGCGACGGCTCGTCCAATCCGACCGTTCCCGTCTTCAAAGGGGTGAATGGTAACGAACCACAGATGTGCGATGCCGGCCTTCAGAACGGGGTCGACCCCGAGATCGGCGTTGAACCATTCAAGAAACGTCTGCATCTCCTGGTCGATGCGGTCAGCGGACGGAGCCTCAAAGTGAACGTGTTCTCTACCCAGTGGGCCGGAGACAACCTGCATGGGACCGGCGGCTTCAGTGCGCCAGGCGCCAACTGTGATCGGACGCATGCCGCTGTGTCCCACGGTAAACAGCGCCGCGTGCCAGTTGAAGAGGCGCGTCTTTGTCAGTGGTTCCGACCATTGCTGTGTGGCGTCCAGCGTCACCTCAACAATGCCGTCCACATCACGACCGGCGGGAATCAGTCCGGGAGTATCGATCCCCAACCGGCGCGCAAATGACGAACGGACCTCTTGCCGACTCAGGTTCTCTCCTTCGATGGCAGCCGAGTGCACGACTTCGCTGGTGAGCGAGCGCAGACGCGCTTCGCGCTGAAGCTCGAAGCCAAGACCTTCCATGCGGCCAAGGAGGTGGCCCTGATGATGGCGGACGGCGGGCAGCTTGGATGCGAGTCTCTCTGCATCCCAGGTGAAGTTCGGCCAGTCCTGATGCTCATGAATCCAGAGACCCGTGTCGGTATCCACTGACCATGTGTACCGCCAAATCTGTCGCATGGTCAAGAACATTCGCCGCAGAATATGCGGCGATTATGCCCGCTATTCTCCGCATAATGTGCATGCATTCCTACGGCACCGGATCGCCCGGGCCGTCTCCGGCCGGGAGGAAGTACTCCAGGACCACCCGGTTGGTTCCGTCCAAACGCAGGTAGGCGCGGGTCTCTAACTCCTCCGGTACGCGGAGCACCAGCGAGTAGAGCCGGTCCGACCCCCGCACGGGTTGCAGGTCGCGCACGATCCGCAGGTTGTACTCGTGAAACAGCGGTTCGGTGCGCTCGAGGTGCCCCTCGACCTGCGTTCCGTCAAGAGTCTCCACACGGAGGAAGTACTCGACATCCGGCGCGTGGGAGATCTCGAACGAATACCGGTCGTCGGCGTACTCCACCGCGCCGTACCGCCCGGCGCGCATCGACGGTTCACCCAGGCCGACCATCTCTACGATGAGGCAACTGACAGCTTTCGCTGTCCGGCCGATAAGCAACTCGGCCGACACTGGAAATGGCAACCCCTTTTGACCAGTCTCCGGCAATTTCCGGTGACCACCCCGGGCACAGTATGCCCTGCCATGGCGTAGCCTGACGATGTCAGCCAGAGACCTTTTCTCAGCCCTCCTTCGATGATAGTTCCTGGTTGTGCTGCACGCGGTAGGAGTCGCCGTCCATAGAGAAGATCCGCACGCGATGCAGGAGCCGGTCGAGCATGTCGGTGAGCAGTACCAGGACGTGTGTCCCGTGCGGCAGCGACTGTCTCCTCCGCCGCCTCTCGGGCCTCCGCGACTCGCTGACGGGCGCGGTCCTCGGCATCGATGAGCTGCTCGAGCACGGTCTGCGCACGCGGTGTGTCTGCCACCTGTTAAAGCTATCTGGGCTGTGGCGCGCGGCGAATCACCCAAATAGCCTACGACTGCTGCGAGAATTGTGGAGGCGACGGGACAGCATGCAGACGAGTGGAGCTGAGCGGTACAGTATGGTCTATACGGTCACGGTGTACAGCTCGGAGGTCGCGTCGGTGTACGCACCGGTGCACAGAATCTCCCCGTCGCGTCCCACGGCGAGCGAGCAGCCAATGACCCGGTACCCGGTCCACGCGCCTGATCTGATGGCCCCGGTATTGCTCACGCCTATCACGGCCAGGTGGTGATCCGCAGCCAGTGTGCCGTACGCGGTCCGCCAGATCTCTCCATAGGGAGTGGTGTGGTTGTCATGGTCCGGCGGGACTGCCCACGCGGAGGGGGAGACAATCAGCTGCGCGCCCATTCGGGCAAGGGCGCGGCCGAGCTCGAGCGTGTCGGGGAAGTTGTCTGCACAGATGGTCACTCCCGTCGCAACGCCGGCGAGATCCACCACCTCGAGCGATCTTCCCGGCGTGTAGAGATCGCGCGCGATATCCAGGATCGTGATCTTGCGGTGGACGCGCAGCAGATCGCCTTCGCTGTTGAACGCCACCGCGGCGTTGTAGATCGTCGTGCCGGCGCGCTCGGTGAGCCCCGCAACCACCGCAATCCGGTGCTCCCGGGCGGCCGCAGCCAGGAGGTCTGCGCGCGGCCCGGGGATAGGCTGCGCCAGCTCGCGCGCCGACTCGTCCATCCACCCAAGGTCAAGGCATTCCGGAAGCACCACCATGGCGCAGCCGCTCTTCGCCGCCTGGGCGATCATGGTGACGGCCTGGGTCAGGTTGCGATCTGGATCCCCGGCGAGAACGTGCATTTGCGCGAGGCCGACGGTGAGGCCAAGTGGACCTGGTGCAAGCACAGGAACCTCCTACAGCTCTATTGCCTGAAACGAATCCGCCCTGACGGGACCTCTGCAGAACTGTGCCAGCCCTTCATCCGGTGAGAAGAAGAGCGCATCAACGGTGGATACATCATCCGGGTCGGCAGATTCGTCGAACGGCAGATTGATGGGACATTTGGGATTCGATTCGGAAAGCACTTGACGCAAGAAGCTGTCATCCATATGGCCAAGCCCTGACGCAACGAGTTGCGCCATACGCATCTCTCGAACGTTTGGGGCAACCAGGCCGTTTGGGTCATCCTGGCGGCAGCGTTCTCGGATTTCAGGCAGGTAGTAGCGATCATGGCGAGCGAGATGGCCGTGGGTGACGTTCCACCGCACCATTCCGGGGACGCCTTCGATGCTGCAGATGCGGTTATTGGAGTCGGTCACCAGGAACTTGAACCAGCCGGCGATTGGGACCCGTCCCAAGAGCGTGAGCGAGTCTTCAAGAGACCTTTGCTGCATGATCAAGTGAATCAGTGCATACGCCGGGACACCGTGCTGTAGCGGCAGATTCCGATTGCCGATTCCTCCACTGACCCAGGTGAGCGCCATACCATGGTTGTTCATACCGGCTCCTGGAAACAGCCCGGGATATCCGTAGTAGAGGATTCGGGTGTTGTTTTGGTTCTCCCAGCGAGTCACACACGAGGTGCCCCAATTGGTGTTGAACCAGTCCCATGTCTCCCCGTTGTACGTCCGGCCGCTGCCGGACACCTCTCCGGTGACGGCAAACGCCACACAGTGGCCCAGTTCTCTATCCCATACCACGTGGCAAAACTCCTCGTGGCAGTAGAGGCCGAAGAGCTCCTCCGTCTGTAGGCCGATCTCCGCCGCGCAGGCGCTGATCTCGTCGATAAGGTCAGGCAGGAAACGTGCGGTCTTTTCCAGGCACCGCCGAGAGTAGTCACGAATGAAGGCCTCTCCTACACCATGACGGGCAAAGTACTCGCGGAAGTTCTTCTCATAAGCGGCGCTAATGGTCTCGCCCAGTTGGACTGCGTACTGCTTGCCGCGCGACCGCGCCGCGCCGCGCACGTCTATGACCGGGTATTCGCTGTGCTCGTCGCGTCGCTCACCGGACTCCATAGAGATCGAGTTCCTCTGCCCGAATGCAGGCAACTACGTGTTCAACTCCGTCCTTGTCCGTGAGCGGACGAAGCGGAGGAGGGGCGTCCCGGCACGCCTCCACAACGTGGGGGCAACGCGGCGCGAACGGGCAGCCGGTAGGTCGGTGTAACGAGTCAGTGATTTCTCCGGCTACTTCAGGGCCGGCCCACGGGGCCTCGGGATCCGGTTCCGGAACGGCCTTGAGCAGCGTAGAGGTGTACGGATGCAGTGGATGAGAGAAGAGGGCGTGCGTGGCCGCCTGCTCCATGATTCTTCCTAGGTACATTACCGCTGTTCTGTCACAGGTGTAGCGGATGACGCTCAGGTCATGTGCAATGAGCATATAGGTGAGGTTGAGTCGTGCCTGAAGATCCTTGAGCAGGTTGAGTATCTGTGCTTGCACCGACACATCGAGTGCGCTGACCGGTTCGTCGGCGATTACCAGCGTCGGACTGACCGCAAGCGCCCGGGCGATACCGATGCGCTGCCGCTGCCCTCCGCTGAATGCGTGTGGGTACTGGTACTTGTAGGCGCGATCCAGACCGACCAGATCAAGCAGCTCCTCAACACGAGGTTCATAGCGCTCGCGCTTCCAGCCGGCCGAGTTGAGGCTCTCCGCAACGATGTCAAGCACGGTCAATCGCGGGTTGAGGGAAGCAAACGGATCCTGAAAGATCATCTGGATCTCGCGGTAATACTCGCGCAACTCTCGCTGCGAGGCTCCCACAATGTCCACCCGGCCGCGCTCTTCCGAGGTAAACCAGATGTGTCCACCGGTAGGCGCTACTGCGCCCATAATGGCACGGGCTACGGTAGTCTTGCCGCTGCCGCTCTCGCCCACCACGCCAAACGACTCGCCGTGGGCAACCTGGAAGGTTACGCCGTCAACGGCCCGCACATTGCCAACCACGCGCCGGAGCATGCCGCGCTCTATGGGGAAGTGTTTCTGAAGGTCTTCAACCTGGAGCAGCGGAGACGTTGCCTGCTGCTCAGAGCGCTCTTGTAGTGCGGATGGAGTGCTGCTCATGACTTCTCCGAAGGGCTATCGGTGTAGAGATAACAGGAGACCTTATGCGTCTCGCTGACCTTGACTCGTTGGGGCATTGCCTGCGTGCACTGATCTCCCACAAAGCTGCTGCATCTGTCATGGAACGGGCATCCTGACGGAAGATGGTATCCGTCAGGAACGGAGCCCTTGATCGCTGAGAGCTTCTCACTCTCGCCACGCAGCTTGGGAATACTGCGCAGGAGGTCTCTGGTATACGGATGCTTGGGGCTTGCAAAGATCTCCTTGGTTGATCCCTCTTCCACCACGTATCCCAGGTACATCACGTAAACGTAGGAGACCATCTTGGCAATAACTCCCAGGTCGTGAGTGATGAGAAGTAGGGTGAGGTTGCTCTCACGCTGCATCTTCTGCAGCAAGCTGAGCACCTGTGCCTGGATGGTGACGTCCAGCGCGGTAGTCGGCTCATCAGCGATCACCACGCGCGGATTGGCCGCGAGGGCCATGGCGATCATCACCCGTTGGCGCATGCCGCCCGAGAACTGGAAGGGGTAGTCCCGTATCCGATCCCTTGCGTTCGGGATGCCAACACGGGACAGCAATTCCACCGAGCGCTGTTCGGCCTCTTTCTTGTCCGCCAAGCCGTGTATTCGCAACACTTCAGATATCTGGTCCTTGACCTTGTGGATAGGACTGAGCGCGGCCATCGGTTCTTGAAAGATCAGCGAGATCTCTGAGCCTCGGATAGAGCGGATGAGTTTTCCGTCGTCATCGACGGCCGCCAAATCCACCACCGATCCGTCCGGTCGTCGATAGATTATCTCGCCCGCATCTATTGACGCATTGTGGGAGAGGAGTCTCATGAGGGAGTACGCGGTGACGGACTTCCCGCATCCGGACTCACCGACCACACCTACTGATTGGCCCGGCATCAGTCGGATGTTCACGTCATTCACGGCGCGGACAACGCCCACGTCGGTCTTGAACGTTACGGCCAAGTCGTTGACTGCGATAATCGGTTGTTGCCCGTTGGAACGGCTATCCGCCGCATCGGGCGTCTGGTTAGGCGTAGGGATCTGCGGCATCTCGTAATCCATCTCCAAAGAAGTTAAACGCCAGGACGGTGAACACTACGAACAGGCCCGGAATCATCAGCCACGGGGCAAGAGCGACCGAGCTGACATTTTGCGCTTGCTGCAGCATGACCCCCCAGCTGATCATGGGAGCCTGAAGGCCGAGCCCCAAGAAGCTCAGAGACGTCTCTCCCAGGATCATCCCGGGGATAGCCAGTGTCAGTGACGCGATCAGATAGCTGATGAAGCTTGGAAGCATGTGAATGAAGATGATCTGGACCTGATTGCGACCTGCGAACCGTGCCGCCAGCACAAAGTCTTCGTCTCTGAGGCTGAGAAACTTCCCGCGCACCACCCGAGCAAGTCCGGTCCATCCCAATATAGACAGGATGACAGTGATTGCGAAGTATCGCTGTAGCCCACCCCAGGCGGCGGGCAACGCGGCGCTCAGCGCCATCCATAGCGGCAGGCCGGGAATCGCCTGAAGAATCTCGATGATTCGCTGGGTGACCATGTCTACCCCGCCGCCATAGTAACCGGCCAACCCGCCAATCAAGATACCCAGGAACAGGCTTATCGCGATCCCGACCAGTCCAATGGTGAGACTGATTCGTGATCCAAACAGAGTTCGCGTGAACATGTCTCTACCCAGGTTGTCCGAACCAAACAAGAAGATCTTCACTGCTGGGTCAGCGGTGCCAAACAGGTGCAGAGATGAGCGAATCGCACCGAGCCACTCGTACTCTGCGCCGCGCACGAACAACCTGATCCGGGTTGGTCTGTTCGTGTCTTCGGTGTAGCTGATCCGGAATGTATCCGGGTCGCGGCTCTTCTCGTACGGATAGACAAACGGACCATAGAAGGAGCCGTTGTGAAAGAGGCGGACCCGCGTAGGCGGCGCGTAGTTGAACGTGGAGTCTTTTGTGTGCGGATCGTAGGGCGCCACGAAGGGCG
>CAYTGY010000077.1:0-12057 GCA_964437265.1 uncultured Spirochaetaceae bacterium
ATCGCGTGTCCATGCGCCTTGGGGCTGGCCACACCGACTGCGCTCATGGTCGGTTCAGGGATGGGCGCGGAGAACGGCGTGCTCATCCGCAAGGGAGCGGCGATTCAGGTGCTCAAAGACGTTCGCACCATTGTCTTTGATAAGACGGGAACGATCACTCAGGGCAAACCCGGAGTCACTGATCTGGTACCTGCCGACGGCACTTCGGAGACGGATCTCCTATCGCTCGCCGCGACGCTTGAGGCGAACAGCGAGCATCCGCTTGGCACGGCGATTGTCACTGAGGCGCAGACACGGGAGATTGCGCCCTCTGAAGTGTCCGGGTTCAGCGCGGTCACCGGCCGCGGCGTCCTGGGAACCATCGACGGAGCGGAAGTCCTCGTGGGGACCGACGCTCTGCTTGCGGAGCACGGGATTGTGCTCCGGGAGGCACTCCGCGAGGAGAAGCGGCGCCTGGAGGATGAGGCCAAGACGGTAATGTGGGTGGCGCGCGACGGAAGCGCGGTTGGGCTGATCGCCGTGGCTGACCGGCTCAAGAGCGACAGTGTGGACGCGATCGCCGAGCTCGCATCCATGGGCTTTTCAACGGCCATGATAACCGGAGACAACGAGCGCACCGCCGCCGCCATTGCGCGAGAAGTGGGCATTGATACGGTTATTGCCAATGTTCTGCCCGGAGACAAGGCGACTGAGATCAGGCGGCTACAGGCCGACGGCCAGCGGGTGGCAATGATCGGTGACGGAATCAACGACGCGCCGGCGTTGACGCAAGCCGACGTGGGAATCGCAATTGGTACGGGAACAGACGTCGCCATCGAGGCGGGAGACATTGTGCTGGTGCAGGGAGAGCTCTCGGCAGTGGTAAAGGCGGTGAAGCTCAGTCAAGCAACGTTCCGCAAGATCAGACAGAATCTCTTCTGGGCATTCTTCTACAATGTGGTGATGATCCCTCTCGCAATTCTGGGAGCGCTCCATCCGGTACTTGCGGAGATCGCGATGGCGTTCAGCTCTATCAACGTGGTCACCAACTCTCGCCGCTTGCAAAAGGCGAAGATCCATCCGTCCTACCAGCTGTCGTAGAGGCTCAGCGTGTTGCGGGCATACCCCGGGTAGGGTATGTTCTTGGGAAAGGGAACGCAATGCTTACGGAAAAACAGAAGACAAATATCACGTCCCGGTTGAAACGAATCAGTGGCCAGGTGAACGGCATTCAGCGAATGATCGACGAAGACCGATACTGCATGGACATCGTCACCCAAGTTGCGGCGATTGTGGCTGCCCTGCATACGGTTGAGGATATGGTGCTTGAGAACCATCTCAACACCTGCGTCGCGGATGCCGTTCGGAGCGGCAACCCAGTTGAGCAGCAAGAAAAGGTGGGCGAGGTGATGACCGTAATTGGCAAGCTGCGGAAACGGGGGTAACTCGCTTGAATGCTCGCGCGTTGTGGCTCACGTCAACACCGGCCGCAACTCCTCCTTCTTGACCCGAAGCAGCCGCGCATTGATAGCCACGATAACGGTTGAGAGCGACATGAGGATGGCGCCCACTTCCGGGGAGAGAAGCAGTCGCCGATCAGCGAATCACCGGCCTCCTTGCTCACGGGCCTGTCCGCCAGCTCGTCCTTCAGACCGGTGAGAAACGGCCACCCCCCGTAGAAGAAGATCACCGAGGCCAGTCCGAACACAACGTAGCGCGACCCGGGAAAGCTGAACGAGTACCCCAGAAACCCCTGGATGATCGGCGCAAGAGCGAGCACCGGTACCGCAAGCACCACGGTGACGAAGAACCGCGTCCGGAAGTCCCGGATCATCATCCGGTGGTGTTCAGTATGATCATGCCCGTTGTGTTGGTCATGCTCGCTCATGGTGATACGGGTGGCCGCGGCAGCGCCGGCAACCAATACTACGTTTGGGTTACCGTCTGGCGGTCTCTGCATCACCCCGCTACAATGCGCTGATGTCCAGCGCACAATCATCCCCGGCCACCGCCGGGACAGCATCCGGCTCACGCCGGGCACAGCCGCGGCCGTTGTCAACATGGCAGAAGGTGACATTCGTACTGGGCAACCTGGGCTGGTCTCTGGGCAGCTACGGGGTGCAGAACCTGCTCAACTACTTCTACGTCCCCAACACCGTTGACGGCGAGCCGATGTTCCCGTTGTTCATCCGCACCGGCGCGGTGCTGCTGGGGCTCACCATCGTGGGGCTGGTCTCCTTTGGCGGCCGGTTGTTCGATGCCGTAACGGACCCGCTTATTGCCGGGATCTCCGACCGCACCCGGAACGCGTTTGGTAAGCGGCGGCTCTTCATGGCAGTAAGCGGCGTGCCGCTTGCGATGTCTTCAGTGGTGGTGTTTCTCCCCCCGCGGTCTACCGGCGGCCCGGCCAATATGATATGGCTTGCGGTCAGCCTCCTTGCGTTCTACCTCTTCTTCACCATGTACATGGTCACCATCTCCGCATGGGTGAGCGAGCTTGGACACGACTCGCGAGCCAGGCTGGATCTAGCCACACTGAGCTCCGTAGGCTGGGCGCTAGGATTTGGAATAGGCAACGCCGCGTATTTCCTGCAGGGCACCTTTGAGAACGCCGGAGCCGCTCCCACTGCGGCGTTCCAGTACGCGATGGGCATCTTCGCAATCCTCTCGCTGGTGTGCCTCTATCTGCCGGTGGTCTTCATCCAAGAGAATCAACATGTCACGGTGACCACCAGCACCGCCGGCTCCTTCCAGGCGGTCGCGGACACGCTGAAGGACCGGAATTTCGTCGTATTCCTGGGATCACAGCTCTGCTACTGGATCGCGCTCACCTTCATCCAGGTGGGCATTGCGTACATCGCCGTCACTCTGCTTGATCTGGACAAGTCGTTTGCCTCGCTTGCCATGACGGTGCTCTTTGCGGCGAGCTTTCTCTTCTATGTGCCGGTCAACGTGGCGGCACGCAAGCTGGGCAAGAAGAAGGTGCTCGTGGCTGCCTACATCGGCCTGTCCCTGGTCTACCTCTTCACCATGTTCGCCGGTAGATATTCCATGAGTGGCGCGGCACAGGGGCTGATCATCGCGGTCGCTGCGGCACTGCCCATTGCCGTGTTCACCATCATACCGTTCGCCATGATTGCAGACCTTGCGGACGCGCGGGGCCGGGCGACCGGCAACTACCAGACGGGCATGTACTACGCGGTGCGCGGGTTGGTGATGAAGGGTGGCATCGCGGTGTCCAATCTGCTGTTCCCCACGCTGGTGCTGTGGGGCGGCACGCGCGTCACCGAGTTTGGCGTGCGAGCTACGGCGGTGGCAGCGCTGGTCGCCTGCGTGATTGGCGCCCTGGTGATCTGGCGCTGGTATCACGAGTAGCGTGCTGCGGAAATTGTGGAAATGCGGTAGGCGGCATCTCCGCGTCAGCGGCGGATCCCAACGAGCACGGATTATGGAGATAATGGCCTGAATCATCTCTCAAGTATTCTTTGAAATTATATCAAGTTTGGAGTATCATTGGGCGTGCTCGCGGAAGACCCCGCGAATAGATGGCGCGCGAAATGGACAAGCGGCACAAGACGATAGTACTGCTCCTCACCGTTGCGACGCTCGTCGGCCAAACGATAGCCGCAGAGCCCACCGCGGTATCGCTGCAGCTGCGGTGGGATCACCAGTTTCAGTTTGCCGGCTATTATGCGGCGCAGTGGCAGGGGTACTACGCGGATGCGGGGTTGGAGGTGGAGATCCATTCGGCGATTGCTGATGACGGTAGCTTGATCTCCGCCATAGACGAGGTAGCGTCCGGCAAGGCCGACTTTGGCATTGGCGCCACCGATATCTCCTACGCGCGTGGTCACGGTGCGCCGTTGGTGGTGCTGGCAAGCATCTTCCAGCACAGTGCGGTTGCGTTCTTTGCCCCTGACGACGGACGCATGCGCTCGCCTGCAGACCTCGCGAACCTGCGGGTGTCACGCCGGCTGGGCGACATGGTAGACGTTGAGTTTCAGGCGATGTTGCTCGCAGAGGGAGTTGACCCTGGGACGATCGCGCCGCATCCGTTTGACCAATCACAGGGATACCTGGCGGGAATGCAGAACGGCAGCGTGGATGTAGTTCCGGGTTACGTCATCGGCACGCCGCACGAAGCATTGGAGCTTGGTATTGAGCTGACGATGCTCCGCCCCATTGACTACGGAGTGGACTTCTACGGTGACTCGCTGTTCACGACTGAGGCGATGGTTCAGAGCAGGCCCAGAATCGTGGAGGCGTTCACCGATGCCAGCTTACAGGGGTGGGAGTACGCGCTGAACCACGCTGAGGAGATAGCTGAACGGATTGTTGCGACGTTTACGCCGGGCTTTCCGCTGGAGGACTTTGACGGCTTTGTCCACTATCAGATTGAGCCGGTTCAGGAGCTGACTCTGTATCCGGTTGTGACGCTGGGGAACACAAACCCAGCCAGGTGGCAGCAGATGCACCGGACCCTTGCGGGTTTGGGGATGGTGAGCGCACCCTATGATCCGCGGGTGGCAGTCTATGATCCGGTCCGCGCCCAACGTGACCGGCAAGCGCGAATCCGAACCTGTTTTTTCTGGGGGCTTCTCGTGGTCACATTTGTGGCCGGGGCAAGCCTGGTGTGGGTGGGCCTGCTCCGGCGGACGGTCCGTGTCCGGACTGAGCGGCTCGAGCGCCAGGAACGGATGTACCGGGAGCTGGTAGAACGAAGTCCGGCGATCATCTATGAGTTTGTCCCCGGGTACGGCGGCGCCTATCACTCGCCACAGGTGAAGCTCCTGGGGTATACACCGGAGGAGACTCACGAGCAACCGATGCTCTGGTACAACTCCATCCACCCTGATGACGTCAAGAAGGTGGATGCCATGCTGGCGTCGGTTAGGAAGGACAGCCCACCGGTGGCGTTGGAGTACCGTATCCGTCACCGTGACGGGCACTGGATTTGGCTTCTTGACCGCAACTACCCCCGCGTTGATGCTGATGGACGCATTGCGCTTACCGGGGTCGCGCTGGATATCACTGAGCAGAAGCGTCTGGAGGAACATCTATCAACGCTGGTCGGTGTCAAGGAGCAGCTGCTCCAGGAGCTCAATCACCGCGTCAAGAACAACTTGCTCATGGTGGCGTCGCTGATACGCATCAAAGCAGAGAGCCTTGGACCGGAGGTGGACCTCTCCGACATCCTCCATCAGATCAGCGCCATCAGAGTCCTGCATGAGAAACTGATCCCGGCGGAGAGTGTGGGAACGGTGCGGCTCCGTCCCTACGTGACGGACCTGCTCGAGACGCTCTTCTCCTTTCACCACTCCCCGGTCACGGTTGAGAACGACCTTCCGGACATATCTCTGCCCACGCGCACGGCGGTACCGTTGGGGCTCATTATCAATGAGATTGCGACCAACGCCATGAAGTACGGGTTCGGCAACAAGCCGGCGATCTTCACCATCGCGGCGGAGCCGTTGCAGCCCGCCAGTCGCTACGAACTGCGCATCGCGAGCTCAGGGAACCCCCTGCCGGATGATATCGACTTCGACCGTCCCGCGACACTTGGATTGAAGCTCATCGTTGCGCTGGCGGCGCAACTCAGAGCGGAGCTCGACGTTCAGCGCGTCCCCACACCGGTATTCACCTTCCGCCTGCAACTCACTGATCACCAGACACCGCCGACGTGAGCGGGCACCACGCGCGGCGGGCTCACCGACTTATCCCCAGAGCGCAGAGACCGGCACGGCGAAGAGGTTGCGGCCGAACGGGACCACCTCCGACCCCGGATAGAGCACCACGCCCGCAACGAAGTCTTTGCCGACCGCTTCAGCGAAAGCACGGATGCCGTTGAAGTCCTTACCGGTGACGTGCTCGCTGCTCTTGACCTCGAGCGCCGCCACGCTACCATCCGACCGCTCGAGTATGAAGTCCACCTCTACGTTGCCGGAGGTGCGGAAGTGGAGCAACTCGGCCTTCAGGTCGGAGAAGGAGAGCAGTTTGCGAAGCTCGGTAGCTACGAAATTCTCCAGTACATGGCCAAAGATATCAGGTGCAGTCCGGCGTAGCTGGGACAGATCACGCCCGCTCACGTGGCACAGTAACGACGTGTCGGTCAAGTATCCCTTCGCGGCCTTAACCAGACGTTTGCCGATGTTGCGGTGCCACGGAGGTACGTCAAACACGAGGAACAGACCCTTCAGGAGTGTCCGATAGAACTTCCCGGTGACGGGATTGAGCCCGGCCTCCCGGGCAATTGCCGCGTCGTTGATCAGACCGCCGGCTCGGGACCCCAAGATCCGCAGCAACCGGGCAAGCAGCGGGAGCTTCTCGATCTCCGCAATCGAACGGATATCGCGCTGCAAGATTGTGCCGACGTAGCTCTCCATCCACTCGGCACGATCAGCTTGCCCGACTCGTGAGATCTTCGGGTAGGTGGCCGCAAGCATGGTGGCCTCCAGGTCAGAGACCGGGGGCTGAGTGAACTCGCAGCGAAACAGATGCTCTAGAAACAAGCCGGTTCCGCCGTGCACCTCCGCCGCGGAAAACGGGAAGAGCGTCAGAACACTCATCCGCCCCACGAGCGCCTCAGAAAGCCCCGGTATGACCATGAGGTCTGCACTACCGGTGAGCAGGTACCGTCCCGTTGCCGTATTCGGCATCTCTCTGCGTCTGCGGTCTACAATCTCCTTGAGCGGCCGGAAGAGCTCAGGTGCAAGCTGAACTTCGTCAACAATCAGCGGCCGGTCGCGTGAAGTGAGAAACGCTGTTGGGGAGGCGGATGCCGCGGCAAGTTGGGTTACGCTGTCCAGAGTGACATAATCAGCCGGATAGACGCCTCCCGCTATCATCTCCACCAGCGTGCTCTTCCCCGCCTGCCGAGGTCCGCAGATGAACACGACGGGGTTGATGTGGAGTGCGCGGATGAGTCGGGGCTCGATGCTACGCCGAACAAGTGCTTGCACATTGCTAGGATAGCCTTTGTAAATTCTAAAGGCAACCTTTATTCTTGCACGAACCCTGCCCCGGATTCGCTCCCCAAACCGACCAGCTCGGCGCTCTCTTTCCAGAGTTGCACGGCAGCGTCACGGTCGGTCAGACGAGCCGGGAGATCCTGGCGTGCCATCCGGTCAAAGTACGCACCGCTGACGCCGGTGAGCTCCGGGTCATCAGCCAGCCGCACCACCGGAACCGCGCCCTCCTCCGCGGAGATGCGGAACCGGGAAGAGATCCGCATAGCAAGTCCATACAGACCACCGGCATCCGGCCAGATGTTGGATTGCACGTGGCCGGGATGGCAACAGTTCGCGGTGATCCCTGTCCCGGCCAGCCGACGTGCGAGCTCCTGAGTGAAGAGCACGGTGGCCAGGCGGGATGCCGCATATGCACGGAAGCCGCCGTAGCGGCGTCGCATCTGCAGGTCATCCCAACGGAGCCTGCCGAACCGGGCCGCCGCTGAGGCCACATTCACAATGCGAGCGGCTTCAGCTCGCGCGAGAAGCGGGAGCAGCAACGCGGTCAGCAGGAACGGTCCCAGGTGATTGACGCCAAAGGTGAGCTCGAATCCGTCCTCGGTCTCCTGACGCTTCATGGAGAAGGTGCCGGCATTGTTGATGAGCACATCGAGCGTCTGGTGCGTTGCCTGCACCTCCACGGCGGCCGCACGAACCGACGCGAGCGAGGCGAGATCCAGCCGTACAATCTCAACCGGCTGTCCGGTGCCGTCCGTGCCCAGCTCGGCCTGTATCCGGGCTGCCTTCTCCAGGTTGCGACAGGCCAGAATCAGGTGGTGACCCCTGCGGGCCAACTCCGCCGCCGCGGCGCGACCAATGCCACTGGTCGCGCCGGTGATCAGCGTAACGGGGCGACTCACCGCCGGATGACGAACTTGCCGGAGAGGTACAGCGTGTATGGGAAGCTCTCCTGCCCTTCCGCACCGAGGAACGTTGCCAAACCCACACCGGCTCGTAGTGACCGGCCGATCTTGAGCTGCGCGCTCAGGTCCGGGATGAGCAGTGCCCCGGTCTCAAACGAGTTCCAGAGTCCAAAGAAGAGGAACCCAAAGCCGCCAACATTGAGGTTCACGGCCAGAGGACCCAACTCCAACTCCGCGAAGGCGGCCGGATACGCAACCGTCTCCACCAGGAACGTAAACAGCCGTCCGCCGACCCCTACGCTAAGCGGCCCAAAGCCCATCTCATAGGAGAGCATCGCCTCGGGAAAGAGAAGCGCGATCTCATTCAAGATGTTCACGGACTGGGTATCAGAGCCTCCCAGATCGTTTGGGATGCTCACCCCAACGGAGACTGGTATGTCCACGCCAATATCTGCCCGAAACTGCGCGAACGCTCCCCCGGCAACCGTCAGCATTAGCAATAGAACAGCAATCTTGCGCATAGATCCTCCTTGCGCTGCAATGCTGACAAATGTACAGCGGGTTTGTGCCAAAGTCTTGGTCTCTCGTCGGATTGAGATTCTGCTTGACACGCTGCGGCGCGGCTACTCCCGCTCGTAGAACCCAATGAGCCCCATCGCTTCGCAGTAGAGGGTGTCGTTGTCGATACGCTCGAACTCGACCGTCCCTGCGCTCGGGTCATCGATGTAGATAAACTCACCCTCGACCTGATAGGGAAAGGCACCGGCATCCTGGCCCATCATCGATATCCGAACGCGCGACTCCCGGAACTCGAGTGCAATGTCTCCGGATGTGTGGACAAACCGGGAGCCGGCTAGCGCGCCCGTTTCTCCTCGTGGCGCGGTTCTGTCTGATGACCCACCGGCGCCAAACGGAACCACAACCGCATCCGGACCCGGCACCGCCTCTGCGATGAGCACCGCGTGGAACTGCGGCCAACGGTAGACGATCTCGCAGAGGACCGCATCACCAATTGGTGTGAAGAGGAATTCTATCCGGTTCCCGTCTTCTTCCGCCACAAACCGATCACCGTCCATGTGGTAGGAGAGCGAGTCGCCAAAGAGCGCGAGCGTCCCGGCCTCGCGATCCACGGTGAGCAGCAGCGTGGTTTCCTCGAGCGGAGCTCCCAGAGTCAGGTTGGGGCCACTGCGCAGTCGTTCGGCCTCGCCCAGAAGCTCGTCTGCATCAACGGTCTCGACGGCCATGGTGAGCGGCACGAGGGTCCACTCACCTTCGACCTCCTCCGCGCCGAGCGCATTACCAAGCACTGCCGTCAACGCAGTAACCAGTGCGACGAATCGTCCAATCGAAAATCTCATCAGTGCTCCTTTTTGGGTGCCCGAGCGCGCCGGTGGGCCTTCTTCATCTGATACATGAGCTGATCCGCATCAGACAGGCTCCAACCCTTGTTTGCCATTCCAGAGTTGATCCCATACGACATATCCAGCCGCTGATCCACGGAGAGGTTCGGCAACGCATCTCGAACGCGCCCCATGATTCGGCTCATGTCGTCAGCGGAGGCTCCGCGCGCGATCACCACAAACTCATCGCCTCCGTAGCGGATCACCACGTCCTCATGTCGCAGACTGTCGGTCAACAGACGGGAGAAACGGACCAAGAACTCGTCTCCGGCATCGTGACCGTGATTGTCATTGTACTCTTTGAACCCGTCGATATCGATCATCGCCAGCACGTCATCCGGCCGCGGGCTGGTCTGGTCGAGAACATGGCGGTTGAAGACTCCCGTGAGCGGGTCACGGTTGTACTTGCTCTCGAGCATCTCCCGTTCGCGGTAGACAGACCAGAACTCGCGCATGAGCTGTGCTCCAAACAGCACGGCGGAGTAGAGCACTACACCTTTGAGTAGCGAGGCGCCGGCCACGCCAATGAACTGCGTGATCACCATCTCCAGAATGGCAGCGAGGAGCAACACGGCGGGAATGAGCATCACCATATTGTGCTTTTCATGCCGGAGAATGACGCCAATCGACACCAGAAAGTTCGCAAGCAAGATGAGATTGACGGCGGTGTTGCCACCGCCGTGCGTGTCAGGATGGTGTTCCTTCGCCTTGCTCCGATACGCTCGATGAATCTCCTGCTCGGTGGCGTCATGTGATACGCCGAGTGCATGGTAACAATCACGCGCCATAGCTCGCCGCCGTCTCCATTGGCCGGTAAGAAATCTGTGCCTGAGCAGGACTGACGTCAAGTCTCCGCGATCCGGACTGGTTGCGGGATCAGAAGACGACTGAGCTCCAACCGTCCGCTGACGTTCAGCTTCTCGTAGACATGAAGCGCGTGGCGTTCTACCGTGCGCGGGCTAATCTCCAGCCGTGACGCAATCTCACGCATCGTCTGCCGCTTACACAGGAGCTCTGCAATCTCCGCCTCCCGGGCGGTCAGCGCGCAACACCCCGGTGCCGCTTCTCGCTCCCGAAGCGCTTGGGCGCAGGACGGCTCGTTAGCGGAAATCAGCGACAACAACCGCATGAGCGGCTTCCTGATGGCGCGGAGCACGTGGGCGTCGGTGTCTCCAAACGCCGGGCCGCTCGAGCCGCGATGCACGAACAGCGCGTACTGCCTGCCGCTACTCCGGTCCGGCAGCCCGACACCCAGGCTATACCGAAGGTGCAACGGCCGGTTGAACTCGTTGTGGTACTCGGTGTCACGGTACTCGTTCCAGTCGGTTGGGCCCAGGACGTGATACGGAGCCGCGTAGTAGAGCGGAGAGCGGGTATTGAGATATTCGTTGAAGCGAGGGACGAGTGGCTCAGCGTATGTGGGCCACCGTATGCACACGGGAACGTGTGCATGCATCTCCATGACTGACACGGAGCGGTCCGCGGGCACCAGGTCTTCCATCTCCCCAACCAGAAGATCCAACGAGGCATCCACGGTGCGCTGTGCGGCTACATCCCCAATGAGCTCGCACAGCGTCTTCCAATCTGGATGGCATCGATCAACCGTTGTTGCGCACATGACTCAAACGCCATTCGTATTGTACCGCGATACACCGAAGGCCGCAATGTGTCGCCGGCTCCCCATGTACGTACCTTCTACGCACATCTGCACGGATGTCGAACGTGGCTCGCAGCGAAACACTAACGCGCAACACCCATCAATTGGAGGTAGGTATGCAACGAATCAGTGTGCTTTGGCGGGTCGTGTTGGCCGTAGTGGTGGCGCTCGCCATTGGATCATGCTCGCTCGTGGGAGGCTTCGCCGACGAGCACTACGTCAGCCCGGAGGGAAGCGACTTTGCTACCGGGAGCGCCACGCGTCCGTGGCAGACTATCGGCGCCGCAGCGTCGCGAGCCAAGCCGGGAGACACCATTCACATCATGCCCGGCGTCTACTACGAGCGGGTCATCATGACCACCTCCGGAGAGCCTGACGCGCCTATTCGGTTTGTGGCACAAGATGGCGCGATCATGGATGGAACAAACGACACCTCAGAGGAGGACGAGAACTACTGGGGCGGACTATTCGAGCTCCGCAGCGCAAGCCATGTGGAGATAGAAGGACTGACGGTTCGCAACACCGTGGGATCTGGGATCTTTGCGCGCGACGGTGGATCAAACATTGTCTTTCAGGGAAACACGACCATCAACACCGCCGGATCCGGCATTGGGCTCTGGGAGTGCACGGATACTGCCGTGCTGGGTAACATCGTCGAGCAGGCCGGCCAGGTCACCGACGGCGCGGGCATCCAGCTGGTGGATGCGGTGAACTTCGAGGTTCGGGAGAACCTTGTCTCCAACGTGGGCACTGCCGAGTCCAGTGAAGACGGCATCAGCATCGCGCGCACCAGCTCTTCGGGCGTGGTTGCGGCCAACGAAGTCGCCGGGTGCTCCGGCCGTGGCATTGTGCTCGAGGCGTGGGAGGAGACAACGCTGACCGATGTGACGGTGACCGACAACCTGGTGACCGACGCCGGAATGGGCGTAGCCGTCTACCCCGGGGCCGGGGGCGCGTGTGAATCGCTCATGATCACCAACAACGAAGTTACCGGATGTGGCGGCGGACTGACCGTGGTCAGCTCTGAACAGCCCGGGACGGTGACCGGTATCACATTCAACGCGAATTTGGTCCGAGAGTGCGGTACCTCGATGGTAGTGGATCCGGTTGCCGGCTCTACATTCGACGCACTTGTGTTCGCCAACAACGTG
>CAYTGY010000078.1:0-11999 GCA_964437265.1 uncultured Spirochaetaceae bacterium
GCTCGAGGAGGCCGGATACGACGCGCCGCCAAGGACGTGGGCGGAGTTCCGCGAGGTGGCGATTGCGGCGACGAACCCAGAGGAAGGTACTATTGGCTACGAGGTCCGGACCGACGCGTCGAATGTGTACGCCATGATCATCGGCCGCGGCGGCGAGATTGCCAAAGACGACGGCAGCGGCTACAACTTCAACACCCCGGAGATGCGCGAGAGCATGCAGTTCATGAGGGACCTGTATGACGACGGGTACGCGGCAAAGATTCCGGGACCATACGCGGACCAGGGTGATTTTGGCAACCAGCTTGTGCCAATAACCATGGGCTCATCAAGCGGACTGCCGTACTACCAGTCGGCGGTGGATGCAGGAGAGCGCGGCTCTTTTGAGTGGAGCGTCGCGGCAATCCCGCACACCACCCGCCGCCCGCAAACCAACGTCTACGGTGCCTCTGTCAGCGTTCCAAGGACCACGCCTGAGACGCAGCTTGCCGGATGGCTCTTCGTCCGATGGTTCACCGAGCCGGAGCAGCAGGCGGAATGGACGCGCATCTCCAACTACTTCCCCGTCCGGTACAGCGTTGCTGATAACCTGGGGGACTACTTTGACGCGACCCCGCGGTTCGAAGATGCGTTCACCATCCTGGAGACCTCAGTCACCCGAGCCGAGCCGCCCTACGCGGGCTACGACGAGGTGCGCGACCTGGTGGAAGCCGCGTTCAACGCCATCCTGGACGGTGCGGATGTTGATGAGACTATCGCGCAACTAGAGCTTGATGCAAACGAGGTTCATGAGATCGCCTCTCCCTGACACTTGAACGCATCATCTCTACGCAGTACAACAGGAGTTGGGCTACGGCCCAACTCCTGTTTTCACCGGTGCGCAAGGGAGGCCGGCTGATGGACGTGAGAGAAGCCTTCGAGTCGGGGACACTTATGCACCCGGTGACCGATGAGCCGAGCACGGTGGACTTGATCCGCTCGCTGGCACGGCTCTCCGGTTTCCGGGACTTCCCTGAGCGAAGCGAGGGAGCAGCGCTCCGTGAGCTGATTGGCCCGGCGGACCACTACCTGCTGGTGCTGGTCGATGGGCTTGGCATGAACCAGCAGAACGCGTTCCCGGACGGCGGCTTTTTCAGATCAGCGTTCTCCCGGTCGCTGCGCAGCGTGTTTCCCAGCACGACGGCCGTTGCGCTCACGAGCATCGCCACCGGCGCGTGGCCCGGCGAGCACGGTGTAGCGGGCTGGTGGACATACTTCCCGGAGCGCCGCCGGATTATTGCCCCATTGTTGGCACGTGAGCGATATACCGACACGCCGATAGAGCGGCTGGGGCTCAGCCTTGCGGATCTGATTGGGATAGATCCGCTTGCGCCGGCGCTCTTCCGAACCTGCCAGGCGTTCTACCCGGCAAGGATCGGCGCAGCACCCTACGCCCGGTGGAGCAGAGGGGGGACGTCGATCCATACCTACCGGACAGTGCCGAGCGCGGGCCGCCGCGTGCGACGGACCCTCAGACGGAGTCCCGGCCCCACGCTGACCTACTTGTACCTTCCTTCGGTCGACTCGGTGAGCCACAAGCTCGGCATTGACGCCAATGAGACGCGAAGCGAGATACAAAAGGTTGACCGAATGCTCGCACGGCTTCGCGAGAGGCTCCCGCACAATGTTCGGATGGTACTCACCGCGGATCACGGCCTTGCCAATGTTGACCCGCAGGCACGGTTCGTATGGAATGACCAGGATCCGGTAATGAGCTGTCTGGTGTGCCCCCCCACCGCGGAGCAGACCCTCCCGGTGTTCCATGTGGTCGCCGGCAAGGAGGCGGAGTTCGAGGATCGTTTCCGTGCCACGGACGCCGCTTCGGTGTTCTCTCTTGTGCCCTCTGCCGATCTTCTTGACCTTGGAGTGCTTGGACCGGAGGACGTTCAACCGGCTGCGGCAGCGCGGTACGGCACGTACATCGGAGTCAGTAGCCGGGTAGCCACCCTGGAAACGGTGCATCCAGGCAAAGACCCGTTGGTGCACACCGCGGTCCATGGCGGCCTCCGGCCTGACGAGATATCCATTCCGCTCTTTCTCGCCTAGAACCGGATCGCGGCCACCACAACCATTGACCTCCGCGACACCGCATTCTATCGTGAGAGCCACTATGATGGAGCTACTCTCGCCGGCGGGCGATCTTGAGAAACTGGCAGCCGTGTATCGCTACGGGGCGGATGCCGCATACATTGGCGTGGGCGATTTCTCGCTAAGACAAACCCCGGTTCATCGAGGGGCTCCTGAGGAGCTGGGCGCCACATTGCAGGACCTGAAGGGGGGCCGGAAGCTCTACGGCGCGTTGAACGTCTACTTCCGGCCAAACGACATCCGTCGCCTCCAGGAAGCGCTGGACCACGTCGCGGCGCTCCCGTTTGATGCACTGATTGTCAGCGATATTGGCGTTGTGGACATTCTCCGCCGCCGTCTCCCCGCGGTGGAGCTTCATCTCTCAACACAGGCCAATTGCACCAATGCCGCCGCGGCACGCAGATACCTGGAAATGGGATTCAGCCGCGCCGTTCTGGCCAGAGAGCTTTCGCTGGATGAGATTGCGAGCATCAAGGCCCAGGTCCCGGGGCTGGAGATAGAGGCGTTCGCCCACGGCGCCATGTGCATGGCGTACTCCGGGCGCTGCATTCTCAGCGCCTGGCTCGCCGGTCGAAGCGGAAACCAGGGCGCGTGCGCGCACACGTGCCGCTGGAACTACCGGCTTGCGTTGGAGGAAGAAAAGCGCCCGGGCGAATACCTGCCCATTGTGGAGGGCGATGAGTTCACCCAGATTCTCTCGCCGCAGGACCTGATGATGGTCCGTCACCTACAGGAGCTTGACGACGCGGGGGTTGACTGCATCAAGATCGAGGGACGGATGAAGTCCGCCTACTATGCGGCTATGGTGACGCGCGGCTACCGGAAGGAGCTGGACCGCCTGGCTGCCGGCGAAGCGCCGGCCACGACGGAGGCGTACCTTCAGGAGCTCTACACTGTCAGTCACCGCCCGTACTCCACGGGCTTCTACTTCGCAGATCCGCACGCACAGGCTCCGGCTCCGGTTGCCTACCGGAGGTCACATCTGTTCCTGGCAACCGTTGGACGCCAGATTGCCCCGGGACGATTCTCGCTATCCGTGAAAAACGGGTTCAGCCGGAGTACCGGCATCGAGTTTGTTGGGCCTGACCTCCCCTGTGCGCCTGACACGAGCTTCGCGCTCTTTGACCCTCGCGGAGAGCCGGTGGACCGAATCACACACCAGGACGGAGGCTCCATTGCTCCCTCGGTCGCCGTGGAGCCCGGGTTTATGATCCGGACCATCAACCCGACCGACGACGATGACGGTCTCGATGTCCAAGAGCGGAGCACACCTCGCTGAGCGGCCGCAACTCGCGCTCGGTCTCCCGCTCAACCCACACCCGCTCAACCACGCCGGCGGCCGCGTTCCGGAGCTCAACCGAGCGCGCTCGTCCGGAGGCCAGCAAGCGGCGAAAACGGCTGAGGCACCCGCGCGGCCCGGCCTCTTGCGCGCCTTCGGGCATACAGATCAGACCGTACGCGTCGGCGGCAACGTCCCACGCCTCCGCGCGCCACGCGGCAAACGCATCCCAGGCCCGCTCCAGCATCTCAGCCTCCGCGGTCACGCTGAGGCCAAGCCGGCGGATCTGGCTCCAGACCGGCGTCCGCAGACGCCCGCACCAACCGTCGGTGTAGCCCCATCCAACCTGCAGGTGGGTCGCGACGTCGTTCGACCCGTCGTAGCGGCACAGGCGTGCCGGCGGCGCATCCGGCAGTTCAGGCGACCTTGGTTGGCCCGCGGGAACGTACCACGGCACCCTCGTCTCCAGAACGACACCGGTCAAGAGCTCAGAGAGCAGTCCAGGGTCCAGATGCGTTCCGGTTGCCACGACAATCCCGCTGAGATCACCCAGTAGACCCGCGATGTCCTCCACACGCTCTGCAAGGTGGGAACAGACCGCCGGTTGAAGCTCCGCAGAGCCACCGCTAACCGTGCGACGCAGATGTTCAAACGCTCTGCCGTGAGCGATAAGGGATTCAACCACGTGGAACAGCGGGACACCAGCTTGAGACAGTAGCCGGTCAACAGCCGCCGGGACCGCCTCCGGGTATGCAATCCCCGGCTCCCCGCTACCCGAGTTTGGCCACGTGTCACCCCAACGAATCATCACGCCTTCGGCTCCCGCCTGCAGCAGCAACTCCACCACGGAGAGCAACCGGTAGGGTGCTGCCGGCAGACAGCGAAGATCGATCCCAAATGCCCCAGGAACTCCTGCAACCATAGCCCCCGGATCGTAGCGACGCGCGTTCAATGGTGCAAGCCCGCACGGATGACATTGCCGAGCGCTTACGGTATCCTGCCCGGGATGAACACCCAACTCCAGAATCGATTCGCGCACTTGGGGCTCGCGGTGCCGGAGATACTCCTACCGCGAGCGAAGTTTGATGTGCACAGATGGGCGGTCATTGCCTGTGACCAGCACACCTCAGAGCCGGACTACTGGGAGGAGGTCGCCTCCGTGGTTGGCGACGCGCCCTCCACCCTGAACCTGGTCTTCCCGGAAGTCTATCTGGAAACCGGGGACGCTGGTGCGCGAATACAGGCAATCCACGCGGAGATGTCGACCTACCTCCAGAACGGCATCCTTGAAGCTCACGGCCCGGGCCTGGTGTTGGTGCGAAGAACAACACCTCACGTGAGCACCCGCAGCGGCATCATGGCGGCAGTCGACCTGGAGCACTACGACTACTCGGCCGGCGCAGATACGCTGATTCGTGCCAGCGAGCGCACCATCCTTGAGCGCCTCCCTCCGCGAGTGCGTATCCGGGAGGGCGCTCCCATAGAGCTCCCGCATGTTCTTGTCCTGTACAACGACCCGGAGAACCGAGTCCTCACCGCCCTTCGCGGCCTTGCAACAGAGCCGTTGTATCAGACATCGCTGATGCTCGGTGGCGGAAGCGTCAACGGTACGTTGGTCGCCGACGGGGATCGCCTTGAGGCCGTGGCTGCAGCGTTTGAATCGCTGCTGCTCGAGCAGACGAGCGATCACCCACTGCTCTTCGCGGTTGGCGACGGAAACCACTCCTTGGCGGCGGCGAAGATGCTCTGGGACCGGCTGTGCCCGGACGCACCCGCTGACCACCCGGCACGGTGGGCGCTCGTCGAATTGGTAAATCTCTACGATCCGGGGCTCCGGTTTGAGCCGATTCACCGGATCGTCTCCGGCGTCGAGCCCGGCGCGTTCATCACGGCAATGGCGCACGAGCTCGGTGCGACGGTGGAACAACAGGCGACCGACCAGATTGGGGCATCAATCCGGCAGCCCGACCGAGTTGGCTTCATGGCGCGAACCAACCGCGACCCGTACTCGGGCGTCTTGCAGTTGCCCGCCACGGGCGAGCTTCCGGTTGCCGCGGTCCAGGAGTACCTCACTGCACAAGCAGAGACCGCGGATGTGGATTACATCCACGGATTCCAGACGGCTCGCCAACTCGCCGGCGCTGAGGGCCGAGTTGCGCTGGTGATGCCGCAGTTCGATCCGAGCCTGCTCTACCCCACCGTCATGAATCGGGGTGTCCTACCACGGAAGGCGTTCTCTCTGGGAGAGGCGGAGGAGAAGCGGTACTATCTGGAGGCGCGGCGAATCGTGGCCGGTTGAGAGGCGCCGGCAGTTGCTACGCTCAACGTGAGCACAATCAGGGCGGCCGCCCCGGCAACCAGGAGTGCGTCCGTCCGCCGGTCAGGCGGCGGCGCGGGGCGGCGAATCACCGCGCCGGGGCTCATGGCGCCACGATTCCCTGAAGAGCCTTGCAGCCGGATCACCTGGGCGTCCGGCTCGTAGAGATCCTGCGAGCGGGCAAGCACGGCCACCGCGGTGTCATCGCTGCGGAGCGCGTCGGATCCGGCCAACAGCTGGTCACGGCGTGTCCGGATGTCCAGAAGCTCCTGCTCCAACGCCTGTTGATACGCCAAGAAGCGATCGTATCCTGCGGACGAGTACGGCGCCCAGAAGAGGGTCGCCACAAGATATGCACAGATTCCGGCCAGAAGTGCGGTGGTCAGGTGTCTGAGGGCCATCAATTGAGAACAACGGCCCACCCGCCACTGAACTTGAGGCGTTTGTTGACAAGGATATTGGAGCCAATTAGTATCTTATTAATATGTCAAATCCGCTCGTTGGACTGCCGATAACATAGATGCGTATCCGAGTCGACCCAGGAGTGTCTAATGGCAGCAGGTGAAGATAGAAACAGCATGCAGACACCTTCTCCATTTGCCCATGACCCCGTTGGTGATGAAGAGGAGCTGCAGCAGTACGGGGTGTGGGTGAAAGCCGGCCCGGAAGATGTTGACGAATCTGAAGCAGAGGATGAAGCGTTCGCGATGAGCGACATCTTGGATGATGTGGAGCTGGATATCTCTTTGGAGGATGACGAATCCCCGGAAGACTTATTTGAAGAGGAACCGATAGCCGGAAATGAAGACTCGGACACGCCGGAGACGGACCTCGAGCTTGACATTGATGACGCCCCCGCCGTGAAAGAAGAGCCGGAGCGCGAGACCGATATCGATGCACTTTCCCTGGATGACGAGATTGAGCTGGACATTCCGGATAACACCGAAGACCTGCTCACGCTTGATGACACTGATCTGACCGTTGACCTTACCGAACAACCGGAGGAAGACACGGAGCCGGAGCCGGTCATCTCAGATGAGGATGTCGTCGAAGAACCTCGGTCCCACAAATCCGACGAATCAGGAATCATGGACGAAGACTTGAACATCGAAGAGGAGCTTCCCGACGACTTGGGCGACCTAACCCTTGACCTGAACGATCTAGACGTCGACGGGTTTGCGGAACCCGAGCACGACGGTGGGGAGATAGAGGAACCGGAGGAGCCGGAGCCGGTTGAAGAGCTTGACTATGATGAGCTTGGCGACGAGGAGACCGACGCTGAGGGGGCCAAAGCATCGTTTGATGGCGGAGAGTTTGAAGACGACTTGTCGCTCACGACTCTGAGTGAGGATACCGGCTTTGATGAGATCACTGAAGAAGAGCTCGGACAATCCCCTGAAGAGGATCTCCCGGAGCTTCAGATAGAGGACGAGGAAGAGTCAATCGAGTTTGATCTCTCCGAGGTGGGGGAGGAACCAGACTTCGATCTAGACCGCGGATTCGACGACGTCTCAGCCGTTGAGGCGGAGATGTCCGCTCCAGAGCCCGTTGACATGACCGAAGAGCGCGAGCTGGTCGCAGAAACCACGGAACCATTCGAGGATGATCAGGAGGAAGCGGAGGAAGCACCGGCACCTCAGGGCACCGCCGCAGCCGACACGTCAGTCGCATTGCTACAGGACATTGAGAGCGAGCTCCACACAATCAGGGCTGAGCTCGCCGGGCTTAGGAGCGAGCTCAGCCGGCTCCGGAACGTTGAATCGCCACCATCCGTTCCAGACACCGAAGCGCCGGAGTCTGCTGTTGACGGCGAAGCCGCCGGGTTCTTTGAGGAGGATGAAGACGAGACCATCGCGCTGACCGGCTCGGAGCTGGACAATATCATGAACACCGCGGAGTTCACGGAGGAGGCGGGCAAGCCCACCGAGCTGGACGAGCAGGATATTGTGGTAGCCGGCTTTGAACCGTCGGCCGAGCCTCTGGACGCGGACGATCTGGTGCCCGATGAGATCATCCCAATGGATGATGATGCGTCGCCCACGGTTGAGACAATCTCTCTGGAAGAGCCGGAGGAGGAGCCGGAGCCGTTGGACCTGGACATTGCTGAGTACTCAGAGCCAAGCTCCGCGGCTGATGATCACGTCAAGGCGCTGGCTGAAATGGACATTGACGCCGAGCTCTCAGACATTGAGGATCTGGCCGATCTGGACGACGACGAGCCGGGCACGCGACAGGCGCTTGACGAGCTCGCCTCGGGATCGGAGACCGACTTCTCAGTTGAGCCGCAGTTGCCGGATGAAGCGCCGGCGAGCGACGAAGTCCAGGAGCCTGCTGCAATAGCGTCCGAAGCGGACACAGAGTACCTGCCGGATGCAATGAAGACCGAACTGAAGAGCGTGCTCAGCTACATGGATCAACTCCTGGAATCGCTTCCGGAAGAAAAGATCCAGGAGTTTGCCGAATCCGAGCACTTCGAAGTGTACAAGCGGCTCTTTGAAGAGCTGGGGTTGGAGCAGTAATGGGACTCATGAATCGAATCGCAAAGAGCAAGAAGCCCGGGTCTGCGGCAAGTCTGCTCAAACGAGCGGAGGACCTCCGCAGCGCAGCCCGACTGTCGCTCGCCGGTGTCGCGGAGTCCGTCGTGGAGCCCGAAGAGTCCCTCGCCGCCCCTACCACGCTTGTCCTGAGCGACGAAAAAAAAAAGCGCTTGACGCACTGCTGGACGGCGAGCTCCCTGAACTAAAGCCCGAACAGACAGTCACTGCGCTCCTTCAGGCGGTGGAAGAGCTGCCTCGCGGTATTGAGTTCCCGGCCCACTTGTTTGCTACGCTCGTTGACCATCTTCAGATTGCCAAAGGCGCAGTGCTACTCCCCAATCATGCAGACGGTTCATTCACCGCGTGGGCTTCTGTCGGGTTGGACCAGACCAGCGTGCACCGTCTCGCCATTCCGGAGCACGAGATCCGGGAGTTCCGCGGCGACGCCCCGGCCGGGGTCGTGCTCGCGGGAGAGGAGGTGCGAGCCCTTGCACCGTATTTCTCGCGCAGAGAAGCCGCGATGCTGGAATCCGTGGCACTGTTCCCCATAGCAAACGACACCACGGTGGGTGCAGTACTGATCATTGTCGAGTCGCCATACCTGGCTCAGCATCAGGATTTCTTGCGCGTCATCCTGGCGGCCGTGGGCACGCCTGCCGCTTCACTGGTGAAGAAGTACCGGCTTGATCGCGCGGATCTCATGCATCGTTCGATTGTCTTTCATAGCAAGGAGCTCGGCACGCTTGCGGAACGAATTGCAGAGCGAGCACAAGACACGGTTGTGGTCCTGGTTCTGGAGCTATCCGACGTGGCGGCCCAAATTGCGGATACCAACGCGTATCTTGATACGTTTAGGGTGTGGGAGGACATCCTGAACGTGGTTGCCACCATGCTCTCCGGGACCGGCACCGTCTGCGATCTGGAGAGTCACCGTCTAGTCGCGTTCCTGCACGGAGCCCAATCGCCGGACCTCCCACTCTTGGTGCATCAGATCGCGGCGACTCTGGTCCAGCTCTTCCCCGAGCTCCCTGCGCAACCGGAGATCAGGTTCAAGAGCGCGCTCCATCCAGACGACGGTGCGGACCTGCACGAGATAGCCGCACGCCTGCTGTAGGTTGCATGCTGGAGGTTGTCTCCGCCCGCAACGGCTTGCCGACCGCCACCGTCAACAACCGTTGGCTGCACTCGCCGTACGACCCGCGAAGAGAGGCGCGCCGTTTTGCCGCTCATGCGATCGATCGCCCGCATCCCCGAGCGATTGTGGTAGTTGGCGCGGAGCTGGGATACGCGGCGGAGCAACTCGCCGAGCTCTACCCCTCCGCCAGAGTACTGTCGATATCGTTGGATCAAACGCTCAGCGGATCATCGGTGTACCGGCCGCAGGCACACTGGGATCCCGGCGATGACGAGTCGCTTGCCGGTCGACTGGATGATACATTCTCCGACCTCGAGATAGCGGGTCTGGAGGTGGTGGAATGGAACTCATCCATACGAGCATTCCCCACACAGGCAGATCGTGTACGATCAGTCCTTCGTCGCTGGATCACGCGCCGTCAGGCGTCCATTGTCACTGATCAGGCCTTTAGCAACCTCCGGCTGCGCAACACCCTACGCAACTATCTCTTCGCCGACCGGGCCCTCCGCCTTGAACCGGGAACTCACGCACGCAAGAAGGCGTTGGTCATTGCGGCATCCGGACCCAGCCTTGAGGCGGCGCTCCCTGCGCTGCGAGCGCTACGACATGATGTAGTGCTATGGGCTCCCGCCTCCGGGCTGGACGCCCTCCTGACCGCCGGTCTTGTGCCGGACCTGGTCATCTCAACCGATGCCGGCTTCTACGCCGGCGAGCACCTGACGCCGGCATGTGCGTCCAACCTACCCGTTGCGGCAACGGTGAGCTCCGCGGCGGTGCTCCATTCGCTCACGCCGGTGCTCCTGAGTGAGGCGGAGCCGGTTGAACGAGAACTCTTTGCCGGGGAAGAGCGGCATATTCCCACAATTCCCGCAAACGGTACGGTGACCGGCTCTGCTCTGCTGCTCGCGGACCGACTGGGCATCCAGACGGTAGCGTTTGCCGGACTGGACCTAGTATATGCCGACGTGCGCAGTCACGCCCGACCACACCTCTCTGAACGCTACCGCGGCGCCGGCGCATCCCGCCTGAACCCGGCGCTTTCACAGGCGTGGCACGGGGTAGCGACGGCTACTCAGGAGGGGCGGTACCGGCACCTGCGGTCGCTGGACACGTACGCGGAGTGGTTCGCTGAGTACTGCAGCGCTCGCCACGGCACAACGTACGGAGTATCGCTACCACGGGGCGATCTTGGCATGCGCAACGCAACCTACCGGTCGCTCTCCGGACTGCCCGCCGATGTACCGGAGCCGGTTCTGACCGTGGCCCGCCGGCCTCCGCGCACCGAGCGCGTTCGTCGGGCAGAAGCGCTGCTCGCCCGGTACACCCAGCGGCTGTCCGCGGCACGCCGCGCCTGCGGCGTTCCCGACCCGCTCCTCGCCGACCGGGAGATCCAGCGCATTGCACTGCACCTACGGCCGCGCCGCGTCCTGCAGTGGAGCACCGATGCAGGTGACGGCGATCCGATCCGCAGGGAGGCGCTCTTTGCATGTCTCTTCGAGGCTCTGACCCGGCTCCGGGCGGTTCTTGATGAGTAGTCGACTCGCTGAATCACTGGCGCTGCTGCCCCGCACCTCCGCGCGTCGAGTTGCGTCCGCCTCTCCGGCGCCGCTCTCCTGGATACGGACACGCAGCGGTGAGGAGTCGCCGGCGGTCACCGCCGGCAACCGGCCGGCAACCTTTCATTCACGCTACAATCCGGTTGCCGAAGCGCAACGGATGAGTGCATCGGTGGCGAAGACGGACACCGTGATATGTCTGGGGCTGGGAGCCGGGCTGCACGTTGCAGCGCTTGCAGCTGCCGCACGGTTCTTGCTCATTGTGGAGTGGGACGCATCGGTCACCCGCGCGGTCCTGGAGCACGCGGATCTCAGGGGTGCGCTGTCACTATGCAACGTCTCCGTCTTGGTTGCCCCTTCATCTGAAGAGCTGGCGGAGCACCTGGCCCAGCACTATGTGGCGGCATTGCACGGTTCGCCGCTGATTGTCTCACTGCAGGGGCAATGTGCCGCTGATCCGGACGGCGTTGAGCGGACCAGACGGACGGTCTCTGACGCCGTGGAGATCCTCAAGGATGACCTTGCGGTTCAGGCCCGTCTGGGCAGGGCGTGGGTCCGCAACGCGCTGATGAATCTGGGGCGGGTACTGCCTCCGTGGGCTCCGCTCACCTTTGCCGGGCGCTCTGTGCTCATCGCGGCAGCAGGACCGTCCTTGGAAGACCACCTGACCATTCTGCGTCACCGCGGCAGCCGCTACGCGCTCATCGCCACGGACACCGCCGCCCCAACAGTGGTCAGTGCGGGCATACGGCCTGATCTGGTGCTGAGCATTGATTGTCAGCCGGCGTCGGTCCACCACGTGCTCCCGGAAGCAGTTCGGTCACTCCCGTTCCTGGTAGACCTCTCCGCACCACCGTCGCTGGTGGACGCCGTGCGTCACGTGGGGTTCTATCTCAGCTCGCATCCGTTGGCGCGCTACCTGGCGGCCGCGGGGCTCGGCTACCCGTCACTGGATACCGGTGCGGGCAACGTCACGCATGTAGCAGCCCTTCTGGCCGCCTCCCGTGGGGCGGCGGAGATCATCGTTGTTGGCGCTGACTTTGCGTACCCG
>CAYTGY010000079.1:0-11801 GCA_964437265.1 uncultured Spirochaetaceae bacterium
TCATCAGCAATGTCACCGCTCCCGGCGGCGGCACCACGGACTACGCGGTTGAGATCTACTACTCCGCGGTCCGCGAGGGGCGCTACACCTGCTTCCTCAAGGGCGACACCTACCTGGACATGATCTATATGCCGGACGCGATCCGGGCGGCGATTGAGGTGATGGAGGCAGACCCGGCGAAGCTTCGTCACCGCAACGCCTTCAACGTGACGGCCATGAGCTTCACCCCCGAAGAACAGGCCGCCTACATACGCGCCTACCTGCCGCACTTTGAGATTGACTACGACGTTGACCCGGTCCGGCAAGCGATTGCCAACAGCTGGCCAAACTCGCTGGAAGACTATGCGGCGCGCGTTGAGTGGGGCTGGGAGCCACAGTTCGACCTGGACGCCATGACCCAAGACATGCTGGACGTGCTCGCCGCGCGAAGGCGCCGCGGCGAGCTGTAGCGGCCGCGGCGGGCGCTACGGGTAGATGGGGAACACCGAGATATCCGGGTACTCGAGCATTACGATGTTCTCACCCAGGCAGGTGGCCGCTGCAATCGGTGTCATGACCAGCCCCGAATATGTGTGCCCGCCGTACGACGAGCTCGAGAGATAGGCTAACGGCCAATCGACAACCATCCCGGTGGCGTTGAGATCACCATGGGGTACGAGCTCTGCGACAACCACCGGGTCTGCACGGTCGGTGGTGTCAAAAATCTGGATCACGTCGCCAAAGGCGTAGAGGGTATAGCCGTCGGCGAGTATCCCGCCGGCCGGTACACTTGGGAAGTATCCGACCTGAGTGAGCGCATAGATGTCTTGGGCATCTATAGAGACGATGCTGACTCCGGCACTGTCCTCAATCAGGGCGTGCGCGAAGTAGTCGTGGTCGATGGAGAGATCTCGCGGTTGGCCGGAAAGGGAAAGCGATTCGATCCAGCTCGGGCTCCCGGCGTCGGTGTCGGTCACGTTGACACGAACCAGAGAGCTCGCACCGTTTCCCCCGGTGATCGCGTGCACCGACTCGGCGTGCCATACCTCCCCATACGGCCTGAACACATCCACAAAGGTGGCACCGGCGCCCATGGTGTAGTACGAAGGCGAGAGCGGATCGCCCCGGGTGGTGATGTCAAAGATCGCCAGACCCTCAGTGGAGTCCGCCACGTAGGCGTAGTCACCGTAGATAACTACCGCTTCGGCGTTACCAACCGTCGCTTCATACGTGGCGCCCTGTGGTACCGCTGGGTCGCTCATGTTCAGGACTCCGAGCCCATTGGATTCGGCAGCCACGTACGCGTGCCCGTAGGCAGCTTCAACATCGTTTGCTCGTGCCACCGTGTGAGTCACGGCGGTCCCGGGGTTCAGCGGATCAGTGACGTCGATTGCAACAACCCCGGCGTCCCCGCATGCCAGAAGCGCCCAGATACCGGAAGTCCCACTCCACTCGTAGAGATCGATTGCGCTCGCATCCGGCGTATCCACGGTGATGGGGAAGGTCTGCGCCTTCAGGTGAACGAGCTCGGTGGCGGTGACCGTCCCGGTGGTCACTTGGAGCGGAACGTCCGGGTCATCGGCCGGCTCGGGCGTGAAGGTACCGCTCAAGGGAGAGTCCCCTGCGTCCGGATCGAGCTCCTGGAACAACTGGTGCAATGCCCCCGCATCGGTAAGCCGCGCGGCATGGAAATCGTTGACCGCGTACTCCTCGTTGTAGACCGAGGAGGAGGCGACATGGACGGCGCCGTCGCCGGCCACATCCAGACCGAACCGGCGGGTCATGCCCATCCCGAGCTCCTCGTCTCCCAGCGTGATCTCAGTGGCGTACTGCCGATTGGTCTGATCGTAGCCGGTGAGAAACCAGTACTGCGGATCGGCGAGCGCCCCGTCCGGACCAATGACTCCTGCCCACTCACCAATGGGATCACGATATGCGCCGGTGAGGACGAACGAGTCCGAGTCAGGGATGCGGGTGAGCCCAACCGGAAACACGTGCCGGTACTGACGCTGAGCTGAGATTGAACCGTCGGGCTCCACAACGCACGTCAGACCGTTGAACACCGGAGGGTCGGAGAGATAGACGGCGCCCCCGACCGCCATGATCGAGTCTCCAACCGAGGTCAGCGCACAGAATGCCGCGTACACATCGCCACTCATCGGAGGAAGATGCCATTGCGGATTGAGGCCTACGTCGAGTTTCAGCAGTCCACCGGAAATGAGGTACAGATCACCGGACTCGCTCTTGACCGCATCACACACGAACGTCAGGTACTCGTCATCATAGGTGTATCCCTCAGTGGGCCGGTAGTCGCCGTCGAACGGGCCCGGAAGCCGGAGGACATAGGGCATGGTGGTGGAGCCGGCGGCGCTATCACCAATGAGCAACGCATTCCCATCACCGTTCTCCAAGTACTCCACGGCGGCGTCGTCATAGCGACTCACGGGGATCCGAGCGCTGTTGCGCACGCTCCCGTCGGATGGGTCAATGACCAGCACAAACGAGTCGGTGTAGCTGCTGGTTGGGTCCCAGCATGCGCCCACAAGGATGACCGCCTCGCCGTCCACGAACGTGCCGTTCACGCCCATCTGGAGCTCCTCGCCGTTGAGGTTGGTGACCTGATAGACCTGTTGCCATCCGTCTTCCGGCCGACCGGCCAGGCGAGCCGCCATCCCGCGTTTGGTACCGTTCGGGTACTCAACCGTTCCGGCAACGATCGGGTCATCGTGAAAGGTCACAAGTCCGCCGGCGTGGATTCGAGCACCTACGGTGGGCTGGATCTGCCGGAGCCAGGTGCCGGTCCCTTCGCTGATCTCCTTCACCCGGCTCATGGTGAGTGGCAATCCGCAGCCGACAACGATGACGGAGGCGAGCGCCACGACGGCCACACGAACGGTGATGTGTCCTATTCGGCCCATACCATCACCCCCTCTATGTCTGCCGCGTCGGCGGCACGGGCGGCCTCTTCGCCACGGTAGTCAAGGTAGGCGAAGCGGCCGGCGAGCATCGGGTCCTGCGCCTTCACCACGTCAAAGTGCTGCCGGACGGTGCCATAGTTCTCAAGCGCGTGATGCGCTCGCGCGAGCGCCAGATTGAGCACCGGATCATCCGGCCGCGCCTGGAATGCTCGATCCAGAAAGCGGATTGCGTCCACGTACCGCTGCTGCAGTACCGCAATGTTGCCCAGGTTCACCAGCGCCGGAACGAAGTCGGTCTGTGAGACCGCCCGCTCGAACCGGGCGGTCGCCTCCGTGTACTTGCCGTAGCGTGCATAGAGAATGCCAAGCGCATTCTGCGCACGAGGTTCCGCGGCGTCGTCCGCAAAGCGAGTGGAGAGCGCCGTGAGCTTGGGCATCATCTGGCGGTCCACCACGCGGGTGAGAGAGGAGCGGATCGAGCTCCCCAGCGTGCCGCCGTCAAAGCTGATGTTCCACGGTTCGTCTGCGGGCGGCGCAACCGGCTCATACTCGCTCCATGCCTCCCTGACCGGGATCAGCTCCGACTGGCCGCTTCGCTCGTACTGCCACCACTGCCGCGCACCGGCGCTCCACGCCTCAACAAACCCGTCGAAGAGCGTGGTCTCAACCGGCACCCAGATCTTCCCGTCCAGTGGAATAAACTCGTCAGGAAAGCTGAACTGACTACGAACCGACGGTCTGTCCTGGCCGCAGCTCACGGCGGCGTAGATGTGACCGGGCACGGTAACCAGTGCGCTCTCCACGCCCACCGCTTCCAGAAGCGCGCAGTACAGCACCGACAGGTCGTCGCAGTCGCCACTCTTGAACGCCAGGGTTTGACGCGGGAACTGCAGGTAGTCGACCACTTGCGCCGGACCGTCGGACGCACGAAGGGGACTTGCGGGATCCGCGATGTAGCTCAGGTTCAGCTCCCTGAAGAGCTCGTAGACGGCAAGCGCAGTGTGAACCGCGGGTGGGATGGCCGGGCAGGCGGCTGGATCAGCCAGGGCTGCCGCGGTGCGCGCCAGCACCTGAATATTGCTGTCCTTGGCCGTGATGAATGCAGCCGGCTTCCGGTCATCATCCCAGGTGAGCGCGTTACGGTCATTGAAGCGGATGGTCTGCTGGGTGGTGACCTCCGCCTGTCCACTGGGCTGCTCCATCCGCACCGTGATCTCGCCGGCAACACGCGTGCCTTCAGTGATGGTCAGCACGCGGTCCGTGAATATGGCGTAGATGGGAACCTCCGCCGACTCGTTCACCGCAAGCGTCTCCGGGCCCGACGATGTCTTTGGAAGATCCATGTACTGCGGGACGTTGAAGGTCACCTGAATGTCCGACACCTCGAACGAGCTGTTGTTGCGTATGGTGACGGTCCCAACAGGATGGTCGTCGTAGTAGCCAAAAAACACCGGGAAGAGCGGGGGGATGCTCACCTCCGCGATCTCAATGCCTGCAGTCGCCGCGGACGCCAGGGACGGAGCGGCAGCGTCTTCCTCACTCACCTGCGGGCGCGGCTTGAGCGGTGGCGCAGTCGTGGGTTCGGTAGCCGGTGCTACCGTGGCGCGTCCAAACGGGATGGAGACGCCGGCGGCGACCCAGCCGCCGCCAACGGTGAACCCGGTGTTGTCGCCACCCGCGGGATAGAGCCGTAGCGCGTCATACATCGCATCTACGGTGACCCACCTGAGGAAGGTCAGCCGTGCGCCGAGGCTCAGCGACCCAAAGACTCCGAGCTCGCTGATTCTCTCTCCGGTGAACTGTGTGGTCATGTCCGCATGAGTGGCAATTGCGTCGGCGATTGCCCGCAGCGTCAGCCAGTCGGTGAGCGACCAGCGCCATCCGGCGCCGGCGGAGAATGACTGCAGCGTGAGCGTGGTAGAGCTGCCGGTGGTCACCTCAAAGGTCTGCGCGTCATACCCGGCACGGAAGGTGAGAAAGGGAATCCGTTTGGGCCAGAACTCCGCGCTGATCCCCAGACCGGGATTCTCAGCACTGAGCGGGCCGTTGTACACAATGGGAATACGCACTCCCCCGGTGAGCGAGAGCCGCGCTGGGGGCAACGAAACCCCGTCGCGGTCATCCTGAGCGAGAAGCCCTGTGCTTGTTCCAAGAAGTACGGCGAGGATGCACCCAAGCACCAGGACCACTGGATGTGGTCTCTGACGCATACACTACCCTCACGGTTGAGTATATCACAGCGGTTCAGGTGATGCGACCGGTAATGACCGTTGTGACGGTGCGCGCGGCTCAGTCGTGAATCATGAGTACGGTAACGGCTACCGTACCGTCCGCGGCTGAACCGGAGGCCAGATAGACGACGTCATCGATCACCAGCGGATCGTCGCGGCGGTGGAGCCGCACGTGAGGGCCAATCGCCACCGGTCCTGAGATGGGCGCGCCATCCGCACCAAGTCGCTGAACATACGTGTCCAGGTAACTCTCACGTGTCCACTTCTCCCACAGTACCAGAAGTGTGCCGTCTGAGAGCGGTGCCGTCTTTACGCGCGTCGCGTTCTCCCGCTCCGGATCACGATAGTTGGTGAGCCACACCACACCCGGGTTCCGCTGTGGCTGCCACTCACCGCCAAAGGTGTAGAAGCCGCCATCCTCGCCGGCTCCCGGAGTCAGGATCGAGTCTCGTTGCACCACATTGGGCGAGCGCCACTGGTACTCGAGCCCGGGACGTACCTGAATGAGGCCGATGTTGCGCGCATCTATGAGGTAGTCCCCAACGCGGCTGTTGTCCAGCGTACGCCCAGTGGGACTGCGCTCGTAGGCGAACACCACGGTATAGTCGCCATCCAGCCTCGCCACCCCACCGAGCTCGGCGTAGGTTCGGTTGTCATTGGACCACTGGTAGTAGGCGTGGGTCCGGCTGCTGACCTCCTCATAGCGCGGATATCGCCGGCCGGCCGGGCTCTGCGGAGTGCTCCCGTGCTCTGTCTTGAAGGTGAACACCACTTCGTGATCGTGTCGAGCATCGTTGAACCCGTGCAGATGGACGCCGCGAGGATAGTTGTCTCCCAGATCGATCCCCAGGAAGCCGCCGTCCGGCAGCGGGGCAAGCACCTGGTCAAACGAGTGACCTGAGGTCTGGCCGTGATTGACGATCAGGTCCAGCGAACCGGCGTCAAAGACCGCGGCAATCCCGCCCTGGTGGTTGAGCCCGTCTGCGCTCCGGTGCATGGTGCGCGAGAGAATCAATCCCAGCCTGCCGGCGGAGTACTCCAGGTCAGCCCCACTGTGACCGTACCCAACCCCACCAAATGCGGTGGGCTCGTCTAGGAACGCCGTGATGTTCAGCCCGCGTTCTGATGTATCCAGGTTGCGCCGACGGAGCTCACGCCCGTTCGCGTCCGCGGCATAGAGCGTTGCCTGACGAGCGACATCACGGGATGTCTCACCGTGCGTTGCCGCACCGTCTCCCGCCTGTATCCCCAGGTAGTAGACGGTACCGTCCGGACCCGCAGTCGCGGCGGCCAGTTGCTCACCGCTGCGATGCGAAAGGCTGATCAGGGTGACCCGCTCCATGTCTCCCGCGACCCACATCAGACTGAACTCGTCAGCATCGTAGTCGTGCCAGAGCACCCCCACTCGGCCCTCCGGCCCGGCCACGAGCTCGTAGTCACGCGTGTCACCGTAGACGGTCTCACGTGAGCCAGGACCGTACGGGTAATCACCCAGCGTGTCCGGGACGCGGCCTCCTACATCGATCTGAAACTTGGTGAGCACGAGATCACGGTCATCCAGGAGCGTGGCACCGCGAATGCCGGGACCCATCTCCGTGTACCCGCCTAAGCGGAGGCCGGCCGGCGCAAACACATATATCTGCGGCTCGCCCAGAAGGCTCGCGTCGATCTCCGGGATCTCTGTAAAGCCCCCACGCTGGATGCGCTCCGGACTGACGGTGGCGATACGGGAAAACGCGCCATCGTCGAACAGATAGATCGCGTACTCCTGCCGAAGAGAGAACCGATACGTCACGATGTGGTGGGAGGCCAGGAACTCACCGGCACGCGTCCGCGGACCGGAGATGCGATACGCGGGCAGCCGCTCGCCGCCCGAGGAGACCACAGCCCCCCGCGCCACCGGAAAGTCACGGTGATTGTAGGTCCCGTCTGAATAGCATCCATTCTGATAGAACTGCGCGACAAGCGATAGATCACCAATCTGGTCTGCCGGGAAGATCCCCCTTCCACAGTTGTACCCATCCGCAACCTGCGTGCTGTTGCCCGGAATGGTGGTGCTCTCCTCAGCAACAAAGCTGTACTCCGGAAGCACCGGCGGGAGCTCAAAGGACTGCGCCCAGACACCGGCCCCAACGAACACCGTCCACAGAACCACCATCCACCGTTTCACGGTGCCCCCTTTGTCCGCGCGCCGGCCCGCGGCGCGATAGCTGAGTATTGGGGCACGATGCGTGACACGTCAAGCCGGGAACGCGACTGGAATCCGTCAGTGCCCCACATACGTGACCAGTCCGCACGACGGGCACCGCACCTCACTATGGCCGGCCACATCCAGCGGCTCGCCGCACCCGGGACACGGAAGCTCAGCGCCTGAGAGCCGGCGGTCGCCAAAGACGGCAGTCATCACCGCCTCCACGGCCTCGCTCCCCCACACCGACTCGTACTGCCGGATCGCCGCGCGGGTGGTGTCGAGCGCCGTCTGCTCTGCGGCGCCGGCCGGTACCGGGTACGGGTAGTCGGGATGGTGAAGCAGTGCGGCAAAGTAGCGCCGGTAGTCCTTTAGAAGACGGCCTGTGGCCTGAATCGCCGGTGCGCGCTCGGCTTCCAGCACCGCCGGCACTTCAGCCGGGAGCATCGGGTTGATGCCTCCGGGGATCTCCACGGCGAAGAGCTCAGCAATCGTGTTGCTGCACTCGCTCGCGGCTTGCGAGACTTCCGGGTCGAAGTAGACAAGCTCATACATCGACACGATCTTTGCTGCGTATTCATCCAGCTTCGCCGGGTCCTTTGGTGCCAGACGGTGGTACCGTGCCCCATCGGCTGCAGCAAGCTCGGTCTCGCGACGGAAGTACGCCTGCGCCGCTGCGCGCCACCGGTCCCGGTCGCCGGCGGAAAGCGCACGGCCGGCTTTCTCACCAAGGCGCCTGAGCTTGCGGTCCGATGAAGCGCTCTGCGGCGCCCAGACGGTGCCATCCGGATTGCTGTAGCCGCCACAGTACTCACACTGCGCAAGGTCAGCCTCCGGTTCCACGTGGACCGGCGCGCCGCAGCGACCACAACGGAGCGTGCGAACGATCATGACGGGTCAATGATACCACGAACCTGCGGCCGATGCAGATTATGTCGGCGCAAGGCGAACCCGAATGTCAGCTGCATTGGCGATTGCCCGGCTGAGTGCATCGTCGGTGGTCAGAAGCGGCGCGTCGAGCGCTTCGGCGAGGACGACGTACACCGCATCATATGCGCTCACCGTGTGGCGCAACTCCCAGGCTCGACTCAGAAACGGCAGGTGCGGATACCGCTCGATGGGCAGATCACGGTAGTCCTCCAGCGCCTGGATCGCACGCACATCCGATATCCGGCCGCTTCGCGCGAAGCGACGGAGCACCTGCAGGAACTCGATATCTATGAGCTCAGGCGCCGCGAGCGACCGAGTGGGATCGAGAACGGAGGCGGTGAGGCGACGACCGCGCTCGGTCCTCAGCACAACGTCCAGAACCGCCGACGCATCGATCACGGTCACCGTGCGTCTCGTTCCTTTCGGAGCGCTTCGGCCGGCGTCTCCGCGGCGATCACCGGCTCTCGTGACTCAAGCCGCGCGGAAAGCTCCTCGAGCGACGGACGCTCGGCGATCCGCTCCAACTCGCGCAGCACGTAGTCGGAAAGGCTCATCCCGGCGAACGCCGCGCGTGACTTGAGCACGCGGTGCGTCTTGTCCGGCACGTTTCGAACTTGGAGCATGGTAGACATGTGTTGAGCATAACGCCATGCGATGCACATGTCAATCGCGTCCTGGTTTGCGCCTCAGATTCTTTCGGCAAAGATTATGTTGTAGAACATTATGTTTACGTGCATAATGTTTGCATGAGATTTCTTGACAGATCTGCGGAGCTTGCGCGTCTGGAAACGGCAGACAGTGCATCAGCTGCCTGGTTTGCGGTGCTTTGGGGCCGCCGCCGTGTGGGGAAGAGCCGGCTCCTGATCGAGTGGCTTCGCCGCACAGACGGCGTGTACTATGTGGCAGATCAATCCGCAGCACCGCTGCAGCGTTCCTATTTCGCCCGAGCGGTTGGAGCACGGTTCCCGGGCTTCGATCAGGTAGTTTATCCGGACTGGAGGAGTCTCCTGGAACGGATGTCCTCGCAGGCCATGGCACAGTCATGGTCAGGTCCGATTGTTGTGGATGAGTTCCCGTACCTTGTTGAATCAGACCCAACACTGCCAAGCGTGCTGCAGAATTGGCTGGATCGAAACGCCGCCGAGGCTGGACTCAAGGTGGTCATCTCCGGTTCGAGTCAGCGAATGATGCAGGGACTCGTGTTGGACGCCGCGGCTCCGCTCTATGGCCGAGCTACGCAGATCATCCGGCTCGCGCCCCTTCCTGCCGGTGAGATCGGTGCCGCCCTTGGCCTTGCGGACGCGGTGGAGATGGTGCAGGCGTTCGGTGTCTGGGGAGGCATCCCTCGCTACTGGGAGCTTGCGCAACCGTACCGTGGCCGCCTAGACGAGGCTGTTGATCAACTGGTGTTGGACCCACTGGGACCTCTGCACGGCGAACCGGATCGGCTTCTGGCGCAGGAATCACCGCCGGCCACAGCGCTCAGACCGATCCTCGATGTAATTGGCTCTGGGGCCCACAAGGTTTCGGAGATTGCCGGGAGAATCGGCCGGCAGGCAACGTCTATCTCCCGTCCGCTGACCCGTCTCATTGAGATGGACCTACTCCGTCGCGAACTGCCGTTCGGTGCGTCGGAGAAACAGACCAAACGCTCGCTGTACCGAATCGCTGATCCGTTTCTTCGGCTGTGGTTCAGGGTGGTCGCACCGAATCGGTCTATTCTGGCGGATGCCCCGCTGAGCTCCCGGAGGCGCATCTGGGCGCGCCACCGCGACGCTCTCATCGCACGTGCGTGGGAAGACCTCGCCCGGCAGAGCATAGGGCATCTCCCGGAGTCGCTCGTCTGTGGACCATGGCTCCCGGCACGTCGACACTGGCACGGCAATGAGCCGGAGTTCGACGCTGTCGCAACGGCCGAGTCCGGCGACGCCGTTCTGCTTGGCGAAGTGAAGTGGGGCAAGAAACCGTTTGGAGTAGACCAGTTGTCAGGCGTCTACCAGCAGTTGCTGGCGAAAGGTCTGCCGGCTCCGCTTTGGAAACCAAGCGCCGCAGAAAAGGCGGCTGCGCGACGCATTGTTCACGCGGTGTTTGTACCGGAAGCCGCCCTGTCGGCGCGCGAACGACGGAACCTGCCGTTCGCCGTAGTGACCGCTGAAGACGTGATGGACGCCCTCAGGGCTCCTGCCAAAGGCTGAACCCGTAGAGGGCGTCACCTCCAAGGACGTATACGCGATTACCATAGACTCTGACACTCTTTCGGCCGGGCGACGCCGTGGCCAGCTGGGAAAGCAGCGGGTCAGTCGGATCGTGGACGTCAAACACCATGAGGTCAGGCATATCCGTCCCCAGGTACGCATACCGGTCGTCAGCCGCAACACCCCACACCGGGAGACCCGGAAACGCTATCTCTCCCACTTTGGCCGGCGAGCTCGGGTCGGTGATGCTCAAGATATGGACGTACCCTGATGCATCTGCGACGTAGGCATAGTCGCCGTGAACCGTAACGTCAACGAGTTCGGGCTCAAGACCCGAAGCTGTCCAGGTGTAGCGCGTTGGGTTTGCCGGGTCGGTGACGTCAATTGCGTGCACGGTATCACCCTCACCGACAACCCATGCAAAACCATCCGACACCGTCAAGCGGTACTGTGTTGAGACGGGAACGTCGTCGCAGGCCCCGAGCAACACAGGAGCTTCGGCGTCACTGATATCAAGGATCTGCAGCCCCGAGCCGCTGGAGGCGACGTAGGCGCGGGGACCGGTCACAACGACATCGCTGGTGATACCGCCGGTACTGAATGATGAAACCGGGATCGGAGCAATTGGGTCGGCCAAGTCGACAATCGTCAGACCCGCAGTACCGGTGGCAACATATGCGTAGCGACCAGCGATTGCGATGCCGTCGCCGGCCACACTGCACTCTCCAGCAACTACAGACTCTGCCGGGAGACCAACCAGTTCTACCACCGACAACGTGTCTCCCGTAGTGACGTACGCGTACTCACCGACGATGTGAAAGTCGGCGGCACCGATTGCTCCCTCAACCATCCCGGCCACAATCCGGGTGGGGGCGTTCGCAGTCGCAATATCGATTACCTGAACACCGGACTCAGAGGCAGCGACATAGGCGTGGGCGCCGTCGACGGCTACGCCGCGAGCGCCGCCTGGGGTGTTGCAGTCGCCAAGGACCACGGGGTTGCCTGGATCTCCAACATCCACAATCTGCACGCCACCCGGGTCCGATGCTACGTACGCCACCGACCCATCTACCGCAATGCCTACGCCGTACTCAGGAAGCACAAACGGACCGGTCCCCTCGACCCCCGTCCCGTCGTACGCAGCAAGCGAGTAGATATGGTGGTCGCCGACCAAGAAGATCCGCGAATCACCGGCATACAAGTCGGATGCGTTGTTGGGGCCACCACCGGTTGAAGTGTTCCAGGTGTCCACCACGGAGGTTTGGTCAAGCGGATCGATGTCGAATATCTGGACGCCTGCTCCCCAGCTGCCCAAGTACGCATAGGAGCCCAGAACCACAACGTCACTCGATGTCTCCGA
>CAYTGY010000080.1:0-11528 GCA_964437265.1 uncultured Spirochaetaceae bacterium
CAAACGGATAAGCGACGCCTGCCTGTGCGCGGAGCTCGTCGAGCACCTGCATGATTGCAACCGACTCGGCGAGCGGCATGATGCGGCTCTCCGCTACGCCGGCGGCCAGGCACCGGGAGACCTCACGTATCTGGTACTCGAACCCATTGACCTCGAGCGGCTGATCGAACTCAACCGCCGCAGCGGCGCCGCTTCTATGCAGGAGTGCCCGCCTCCCGCTGCAGAAGTGGTGCGGGATTTGGATCCAGCCATCGGTTCCCAGTACTGCGGCCACCCCCGGCGCCTCAGTCCGCACGCCGCAGGTAAGCACGGCCAGCGCGCCGTCATCGTAGCGCAATACGATGCCGTCCTGCTCATCCACGCCGGTTGGGCCAATCGCCGTCGCACCGGTAACCTGGACCGGTCGCCTGTCGGTCACCCAGGACGCGAAAGAGACTACGTACACTCCCAGGTCAAGGAGCGCGCCGCCGGCGAGCGCCGGGTCAAAGAGCCTGCCTTCGGGGCGATACGGCGCTCGAATGCAGAAGTCTGCCTTCACCTGCCGCACCGCGCCAATCCGGCCGTCGGTAATCCATTTCTTCACCTGCTGCATCATCGGTAGGAAGCGCGTCCACATGCCCTCCATGAGGAAGACTTCCGCCGCGCCTGCCGCGCCGGCGAGCTCCTGGGCCTCCTCAGCGTTGACGGTCAGCGGTTTCTCGCACAGCACCGGCTTGCCGTGAGCAATTGCCAGTAGCGCGAGATCCTTGTGGAAGGGGTGGGGCGCGGCCACATAGACGGCGTCCACAGTGGGGTCCGCCACCAGCGCCTCATAGGAGCCGTACGGTGTTGCTTCCGCCGCGTCAACGCCGTCCAGGAACGCCTGTGCCCGGCGCGCGTCCCGGGAACCCACGGCTTCAATAGTGGCCTCAGGCTCTCTGTCGGCGGCGATTGCGAGCCGTTCGATTCCCACCACGGCCGCAGCGAATTTTCTGGCGATCCTTCCCGGTGCGAGGACACCCCAGCGTACGGTGCTCATACTCCTACTGTAGCAAGGCAAACGCGCCCGCGCAAATGAGCTATCCGCAGCCCGCTCACGCTCAAAGTCACTCCCCGTCCAGTGGCAACGGTTCACTCGACCTGAGCGTACTGTGCGTCGTGAAGCTTTGCATAGTGCCCGCCGGCGGCAACCAGCTCCTCGTGCGTGCCGGACTCCACAATTGTACCTTTGTCGATCACCACAATCCGGTCTGCATTCCGGATGGTTGAGAGGCGGTGCGCAATCACAAAGCTGGTCCGGTCGGAGAGGACCCGCTGGATGGCGTGTTGCAGCGCAATCTCCGTCTGTGTGTCTATGCTACTGGTCGCCTCATCCAGCACCAGGATCCGTGGGTCAAAGAGTAGGGTGCGGGCGAAGGCGATCAGTTGCTTTTGACCCACGCTCAGGCGGTTGCCGCGCTCGTTGACTTCGGTCTGGTAGCCATCCTCCATCTCCATGATGAACGGGTGTGCGTGCACCGCCTGAGCTGCAGCCTCAATCTCCTCCTGCGTGGCGTTCAGGTTTCCGTACCGGATATTGTCCGCCACCGTACCGCTGAAGATGAACGAGTCCTGCATCATGATACCCACCTGGCTTCGCAGCGATTCCAGGGTCACGTCCCTGATCTCGTGGCCGTCAATGAAGATGCGCCCTGACGTGATGTCGTAGAAGCGGGAGATCATGTTGATGATGGTGCTCTTTCCCGCGCCGGTCTCTCCCACAAGGGCAATTGTCTGCCCCGGCTCAACGGTGAGGCTGAGGTCTCGGAAGATCGGCACGCCCTCCTCATAGGCAAAGTGAACGTGCTCAAATTCCAGCTTGCCACGGACCGGCGGTAGTGGGTACGCGTCCTCGCTGTCTACCACGGTTGCCGGGGTATCAAGAATGTCGAAGACGCGTTCACCGGCGGCGAGCGACACCAGGATCTCGTTGTAGAAGGTGCTCAGATTCACAATCGGTTCGGTGATCATCCAGACATACTGTCCAAAGGCGATGATGGTGCCCAACGTGATGATCCCCTGTGCCAGGAAACGGTAGCCAAACAGGTACACCAGGCCAATGGCCACGGTGTTGAAGACCAGCACCGCGGGAAACAGCGTGTTTGAGAGGTTTACCGCACGCATCCAGCTTGAGTAGTTGTCATCCAGCTGCTCGGCCATGATGCGGGAGTTCACCTTCTCCCGAACGAACGATTGCGTGACCTTCACGCCCAGGAAGCTCTCATGTGTGTAGGCGTTGAGGTTGGACGCCTTCTTCTGGTACAGCTCCCACCGGCGTCTGATAGTGCGCTTGATCAGGAAGACGAAGACCGCCATGACCGGAGTGACCATGAGCGCAATGAGGCTGAGGCGGCCGCTGATCTGAAACATCATGCCGATGATCACCAGTAGGCGGAACACGTCCGCCAGGATGTTGATGATCGCGTGTTTGAAGAGCATCTGAAGCCGGTCCACATTGTTCATGAGCCGCACAATGATCTTGCCGGCCGGTCGGGTGTCAAAGAACTGAAAGCTCAACCGCTGAACGTGGTTGAACGCCTCATCCCTGATCTGTTCAATGATCTGATTGCCCAGCGGGATCATTACCTTGATCCTGCCGCCCACACTGAGCGCCCCGGCGGCCAGCACGCCTACGTAGGCGAGCCCAATCATGATCACAGCCCGGCTGTTGCCAACCGGCAGGTAGTTGTCTACCGCAATCTTCACCAGAAACGGTCCCATCAACGCGGCGCCGGCGGATACGGCGATCAGCACCAGGGCAAACGTCACGCGCTTCTTGTGCGGTCCAAAGTAGGTAAGCAGTCGTCGCAGCGTGTGGCCGCTGATCTGCTCGAGCTCTTCGTCCTCGAAGTAGGTGTTACGTGCCATCAGTTCCGGTCTCCATACTGGACGGCGAAGGTACGCGCGTATGCGCCGCCTTTGGCCAGCAGCGACTCATGCGTGCCGCGCTCCGCCACGTGGCCGTGGTTCAAGATGATGATCTCATCAGCGTGCCGCACGGAGCTGATGCGATGTGCGATGATAAAGGTTGTCACGTCGTGCTCCAGGTTCTGAAGCGCATCCTGGATGAGCGCCTCGGTCTCCATGTCGACGCTGGAGGTGGCGTCGTCTAGGATCAGGATGGGCGCGTGCTTTATCAGAGCGCGCGCAATGCTCGCCCGCTGCCGCTGGCCGCCTGAGAGGCCCACCCCGTACTCGCCAACCACCGTATCGTAGCCCTCGGTCATGCTGCGGATGAACATGTGCGCCTGCGTCTGGGCGGCCACGCGTTGCACTACCTCAATGGGCGCGCCGTTACGTCCGTAGGCGATGTTGTTGTACATCGTCTCGCTAAAGAGGAACGTCTCCTGCGCAACCAGGCCGATGTTGTCACGCAGCACCTTGAGATCCAGCAGTCGCGCATCGGTCCCATCTATGAGCACCGTGCCGCGGTCCGGGTCGTAGAAGCGGGTGATCAGGTGGACAATCGAGCTCTTGCCGCTCCCGGTGGGGCCCATGATTGCGATGGTGTCGCCGGGTTTGGCGTGCAGCGAGATGTCGCTCAGGATCTCCTGCCCGTCCACTCCCCAGCTCACGCGGTCAAACGCCACTTCCCCGCGGAGGCGGTACGGCTTCTTGGCGTGATAGCGGTTCTCAATGTGCGGTTTGGAGTCCAGGATCTCAAGGACGCGTTCGGCACCGGCCATCGCCAGCGAGTAGTGGTTCACCACCTCTCCCAGCATCCGCATGGGCATGATCAGCATCCAGAGGTAGCTGTTGAACTGCACCCAGACACCCAGCGTAATGGAGCCACGGATCACCATCAGTCCCCCGACAATCAGCATGAGTGCCCCGGCAATCCCGCTCAGAAACTCGATCACCGGGAAGAAGTTGGACCAGACCCGCCCCGCTTCGTTTCGTCGGACCGAGAGCTCATGGTTCTCCTTCTGGAACTTCTCAGACTCGAACTCGTAGCGGTACATGGACTTGACCACCCGGATCCCTGAGACGTTCTCCTGAACGGCGGTGTTGAGTTTGGAGTACTGCTCTCGGTTCGCCTGGAAGCACGGGTAGATCCGCTTTCTGAACCGGACGGTGGTAAGGAAGAGGAGCGGTGAGGCGGCGACGGCCACCAGCGCGAGCTTCCAGTTGATGGTGAAGAGCACAATGGAGGAGAGGGTGAAGTAAAAGACGCCGGTTGCTCCGTGCATCACCCCCATCACCAACAGGTTGCGCAAAGACTCCATATCGCTGGTGATGCGGCCCATCAATTCGCCGGTGCGCGTCCTGTGGAAGAAGTCGAAGGAGAGTCCCTGCACGTGGTCGTAGAAGCGTTGCTTGAGGTCTCGCAGTACGCGCTGAGAGAACGTCTCCAGCAGCGTGTTACGCACGTAGATGGAGCCGGCACGTCCGGCCGTAGCCGCCATGATTCCCGCAATGAGGAGAAGGAGCAACCGGAGGTTCCCGCCGTACTCACCGCTGACGTACGCCGGGACAAACACGTCATCCACAATGGAACGCGCAAGGTACGGCGGGATCAGCGCACAGGACACGCCGGTAATGACGAAGACCACGGCAAACACAACGCACTTGGCGTGCGGCCGTGCAAAGCGAAGCAGTTTTTGTAGCGGCATAGTGGAAGGAACTCCCGGCAGAGCCATGTGGGCTAATGGGCTCTGTACCGTGGGCTATTGTTATCCCGATCGCGCCAAAGGGGCAAGCACCTCCGGCGCGGTAGCGGAAAACACGACCTCCGCCGTGACACCCGCGGATGTGTCCACCGTCAGTTGAGCGCCAATCTGCGCGGCGAGGGCATGGGCCAGCTGAAGCCCCGTGCCCTCCGGCCGCGCCTCGCGGTCCCACCCAGAGCCATTGTCTCGAACCGTCATGCGGTACCGTCTTGACTTCTCAGACGCTCCGGGGGCACCGTCGTGTGCCAACCGGAGTCTCAGCGTCGCGTGCTCCTGATGAGCGAATGCGTGTGCGAATGCATTGGATATCAGCTCAGCGGCGATCATCCCAAGGACAATCGCCCGTTGGACGTCGATGGTAAGCGGATCCAGCGTCATCTCCAGAGCGACCTCCGGCCGCTCAGCCCGCCACACCTGCTCCTCCGCGGTCTCCCGAAGGTACTCATCCAGCCTGATGGCGCTCAGGTTCTCCGCACTGTACGCACGCTCGTACACGCGAGAGATGAGGTGAATGCGGCTCACGCTCTCCTCGATGACCGCGCGTGCACACGGGTCGGTGACGGAATCCGACTTCAGATGCAGCAGGCTGATGATCAGCTGGAGGCTGTTGTTCACCCGGTGGTGGACCTCATGGAGCAGCGACTCCTTCTCTGCCAGCGAAGCACGAAGCGAGGCTTCCAGAGCACGCCGCGGTGTAAGTGAGGTGAGCAATCCGCGGCGGAGCGGAATCACCAGCAGCACGCAGAAGATCAGGTAGGAGAGCCCCGGCATCTCTGGAATCGCGAGCGGTGTCCAGGTACGTAGAATCACGATTACGGTGCCATAGAGCACCTCTGCACCGTACGCGGCAAAAACCCACCGTAGCTCGCGCGTGCCCAAGACACCATCGCCGGACCGTACTGACTTCGCCAACAGCGCCAGCGCTCCTAATCTGAGCACATAGTATCCCACCGGAACCAACACGCGTGGCCAGTGGACGCCAAATGGGCTGGTGAAGCTGTACCCGTGTACATACTCGACTGCGTCACCGCTGCGGGCAAAGCCGAAGTATACGGCCGCCATAGCCGCCGCGAGCGCGTAGGCTGCCAGAATAGCCACCGTGCGCCGTCCGCTCCGCTTGGTGGTTGCCGCCGCGGAGAAGTGAAAAAAGAGCGCCGAGTTCACCGGCCAGAGCGAAGCCACCTGAGCCAGTACCATGGCGCGGTCGTGGGACTCGGAAAGCCTGCCCAGCAACTCAATCAGGGCGACCGCGGCCGTCGCGAAACACCACGCCGCAAATAGCTGGTTGGCCTTTTTGCGTCGCTCCTCGGTCAGGACCAGAATACCCAGGCTCAGCAGTGCAACAAAGCTCGCCCCGTTGATTAGCGCCAATATCACCAAGATGGCATCGCCCCCACACTGCACAGTATAGTACAACGAATCCGTGGTATACTGACCACGTGAGCGACGGACGCCCATTTTTGGTAGTCGGCCACAAGAATCCTGACACTGATTCTATCTGTTCGGCCGTTGCATACGCCCGCTTCAAGAGTCGGGTTCACCACGTCACCGCACTCGCCTGCCGCGCCGGCAACGTCAATGCGCAGACCGCCTTTGCGTTGGACTATTTTGGAGTAGACGCGCCCCAGCTGGTGGGTGACGTCCATCCGCGAATTGGCGACATCATGATCCCTCGTTCAGCGTTGTTGGTGCTTGCTCCGGACACGCCGCTCGGAGAAGCCAAGCGCATCATGTTGGAGAAGCGGTTCTCGTTTCTGCCCGTGGTCGACAGCGAGGACCGGTGCATGGGAAAGGTGAGCACGCTGGGTATCGCCGCCATACTCGATGAACTGGATGAAGCCCGGACAAATCGAACCCTGCGGGTGGATCTCCAAGAGTTTCTTCGGCGATCCGAGGGCCGGGTGGCGCAGCCGGGCCCCGGTGAGCCGGAGTTCCTGACCGGACAACTTGTTACTGCGGCGCCGGCAACCCGGGGCCCGGCCGCTCTGGGTTCTCCTAATGGCTCAGGCCGCCCCGTGATTGCCGTGGGGACGCCGGAGGAGCTCCGCAACCTGCGCTCACTTCAACCGGCAGCCATGGTTGCGTGCGTTTCTGACGCGTTTCCGTTGCCGGATGAGATCGCGCACTCGGCACCGGTGGCCATAGAGACTCCCGTTAGCTCAATCCAGGCGGCAGTGCTTCTCTTCTTCTCTTCTCCGTGCAGCGAGTTCATGGAGGAGCCGGGCCGGCGGTTCTCAAGTGGAGATCTCCTTCGTGACGCGGAGCGGGAGATCAACAAGAGTAACCTGGGTGGCTTTATGGTCGAGTCTCCAGACGGGCGCCTTGCCGGCGTGGTGACTCGCACCAATTTCATGACCGATCCGCGCCGGCGGGTGATCATGGTGGATCACAATGAGTTTTCCCAGGCCATAGAGGGTATTGAGCACGCCGAGCTGATGGAGGTAATCGATCATCATCGCATCGGCTCGCTCCACAGCAACCGGCCGATCACCGTCATCAATCGCGTCATCGGTTCCACCTGCTCTATTGTGGCGGACCTGTTCCGGCAGTCCCGGGTTGAACCGGACCGGGCTACCGCGGGGCTCATGCTCTCCGGCGTGCTCTCTGACACGGTCATCCTGCGTAGTCCCACCACTACGGATGCAGACCGGGAGCTGGCTGCATGGCTTGCCGAACTAGCCGGTGTGGCAGTAGATCAGTATGGAGAGGCGATGTTCCGCGCGGGCAGCAGCATCGCCCAGCTGGACGCCGATGCCATCATTGGGCGAGACCAGAAAGGGTACGAGGAGTACGGGATCCGGTTCTCGGTCAGCCAAATTGAGATGATCGGGTTCGCGGCCTTCTGGGAGCGCACGGATGAACTGCACCACGGCCTGGGAGTGTTCGCTGACCGCAACGGGTATGAGATGGCATTCCTGATGGTGACCGATATCACCGTAGCGTCTACGCTGCTGGTGTGCCATGCGAGCGAGCGTGCACTGAGTCTGATTGCGTATCCGCAGGTGGAGCCCGGCGTATTCGAGTTGAAGGGCGTCTTGAGTCGAAAGAAGCAGGTGCTTCCGTTGCTGATTGATGTACTCGGGAGAGTGTAGCGATGAAGATTGGACGCGTCGTGATTGGCGTTGCGATTCCGCGGCGATAGACCCTGCCAACCACCCGGCGGTGCTCATCCGGTCAGCACCGAGTACGCCCACGTAATCCGCTTGGACTCTTCCAGACCGTCGGGGTTGATGTCAGGGTGGAACCGGCGCATCAGCTGACGGTAGTGGCGTTTGATCTCTCCCGTGGAGACCTCGCGCGCTCCAACCCCAAGGATCTCCCGGGCTCGCGCCCGCGCTTGATCGCCGTCAAGGGCGGACTCGCCGGTTGTTCCTGCCCGCTCCTGCCTGCGGGGCTCATCTTCGGTTGGTCTCCGGAGATATCCCTGCTGCTGCGCCATTGTCCTCAACAGATCCAGCAGCCCCGGTGCAACGGTGCGAAGACCGACAATCTCCCGCCTACGAAGCGTGTAGATGTACTCGGTTACGCGGCGCCTTCGTGCTGTAGAGCCGCGCCGCCACCGGCCGGTGTGTTCCTTCTGCTGGAGCGTGTCCGCCTCCCACTCCTGGACACACGACCGGATGACTGCATCCGGATTCAGGAACGTCTCCTCGTATGCAGTCACCGCCGCCGCGTACGTGCGGAGTACGGCGAGCATCTGCGTGAACGTGGCAAGGTCAGGCGTATGGAGTACCACCGCGCGCGTGTAGGCTCGGGTGAATCGGTCGGTGAGCTCCAGATGATCCGCATGGTTCAGAAACACACCGGCGGCGCGGAGGTTCTCCTCGGCATCATTGCACCCGAGTGCCTCGAGCAACGCCAGTAGCTCTCTCACCGAGCCGTGATCACAGTGCTTGAGCCCGGCTACGCCCGTCCGATAGGCGATCCGGTAGAAGTCCGCCGCGTCCAGCGAGCCCGCGAAGGCTGCCGCAATGTCGTCCAGCGCGAGCGTCCAGCTCGGCTCATCTGCCGCTCGCTGGGTGATGAGCTGGGCAAGGTAATCGCACGGCGTCGGGTTCTCCGGTGTCACCCTCGTACGGTACCCTGAGAGCAATCGCCGTGTCTTGGGGTTCCGGGAGTCGATTTACCATCCTGGTCGTGCTACACTCGGGCCGGGCAACAACCGGTGCCTGCGCTGGGAAGGGGGCTCAGATGTCGGACGTATCGCGTGTAGACGCTGAACGGGCGGAGCAGGTTTTCTGCATTGCAAAGGACGCCAACCGGGACACCATTGTTGGTGCGCTCGAGCACGCCGGACTCTCTGTTCTCTTCTCCTCGTCTATAGATCTGGACCAACATCCACGAGCGCAGGAGGTGCCGGCCTCCGTGGTAGATGCTGCCGCGTTCGCCACATCCGAGCAGCTCGCCACAACCTTGGCTCGGCTTGCCCGGTACTCCTCCATGGGCCGAGCACTTGGCGTTGTCCGTGACCCGGAGGAAGAAGCGCGTGTGCTCGCCGCCCTCGCCGCCCTCCACACCTCGGCTCCCGTGGACGTCTGTCGTTTGAGCGAGCTGAAAGTGCAGGTGACCGCACGACTAGATCTGCTGGCCACCCGCGCCGAGCGCGCGTACTCAAGAGACTCGCTCACCGGGTTGGGCAACCGCACGGCTATGCGAGAGTATGTAGCGACGACGCTCCAGCACTTTCCCGAGCACGGGCTCGTGGCCGCGTTCATCCTGGATGTGGACCATTTCAAGTCGGTCAACGATCGTTACGGTCACGCGGCCGGAGACGGTGTTCTACGCCACCTTGGAGAGATTGTGAAGACATTCGGTACCTCCGGAGTCCGGGGATTCCGGATCGGCGGAGACGAGGTGGGTGGGATTGTCACCGCGAACGCCAAGCATGAGGTTGCAGAGACTCTCGAGGACCTTCGCAGTGTAGTTGCCGGAAGCGCCGTGCGTCGCGACGGCGATTCCATCCGCGTCACCGTGAGTATTGGGTTCACCTTTCTCAACCGGGAGATGGAGTTGGATGATGTTTTCCAGGAGGCTGACATCGCCTTGTACGCGGCCAAGAGCGGCGGCCGCAACCGCGTCCACTGCTTTGACCTGAGCTGGGACGCGGCATCCGCTGATCCCAACCTTGCCGCAATGGCACACTTTGAGAATGTCGCTCGTGTGTGGACACAGCGACTTTCTGATCTGGTGGTCTCAGCCGGCCGGCACGCGTTGGAGGAGTCGCGCCGGACCGCAGAGCGGGACGGGCTCACCGAGCTCTACAATCGGCGCTACTTTGACCGCAAACTCTCCCGTGAGATTGAGAACGCCGTGCATTCCCACGGACATCTCTCCCTCTTGCTCATTGACGTGGACGACTTTCACGATGTCAACATGACCTATGGCTATCCTACCGGGGATCGGGTTCTGAAAGCCGTTGCAGAGCTGATCACCAACCACTCGCGAACCACCGACTGGGTCGCACGGTACGGCGGAGAAGAGTTCTGTGTGGTCATGCCGGCAACCGGAAGTCTTGAGGCGCAGATGGTGGCTGAGCGGATTCGTGAGGCGGTGGCTGCCGCCCAGATTGACGGGTATGAGGATCGGGTGGTGAACGTGACCGTGAGCGCGGGTGTTGCGTCGCTCACTGAGGTTGCCGCGGAGCGGGCAGACGGTGACGCGCTTATCCAGGTAGCGAGCGATCACGTTATTGCCGCAAAGCGAAGCGGAAAAAACCAGGTGGTGGCGGCCGCGCCAATCGGCTGACGCGGCCGTTTCAACAATTCTCGCAGCACTCTCTACGGCGTAAAGACTACCTTCAGCGCCTCACCTGCCAGGGCAGCCTGGATCCCCGTATCCGCCTCATCCAGCGGCAACACATGCGTCACCAGCTTCGCGGTGCAGATCACCGTGGGGCCAATTCCATTGGTGAGTTCCGCAAAGAGCTTCATTGACGCGGAGATCGAGATCAGTGAGCTCGACATCCTTGGCGAATCGCTTGGCCGTGAGAACTGCTTTGGCGCAGCAAAGGGGCGCGTCGCTCCCGGTGAGATGACCTACTTCAGGATGGCGACCATGGACACCGACGGCTGGATCCACGCCTACCTGGGAGAGGGCGAGTTCACCGACGATCCGTTCCCAATCGACGGCGCCGTGGCGGTGTGCCATATCCCGAATCTGCAGGATCTGCTCGAGCACATCCTAAAGAACGGATTCGAGCATTACGTTGTCATGGTTCGCGGCAAATGGAACGCCGTGATCCAGGTGAAGCCGCACCTGGGCCCTGGATCACGCCGTGGACCGACGGGCCTGATGACGCGGTCTATCTGCTGGAACCGTAGCGGGCGCCGGCTACCACAATCCCACCATGTAGAGGTCGGTATCGGATGAGCCGGCCGTGGTGATTCTTCCACCGGCAACAAGTCGCCCGCTACGTGCCACCTCCACGCCAAAGATAAGCTCGTCATCCGGACTCGCGCTCACTACAGCCACCCCCTGCTGTGAGGGCCCAAAGGATTCGTCCAGCGCTCCGTCAGTGGTGAGCCGGACAAAGAGCCCATCATCACCGCGCGTGGCAGACGTGGAATAGCCCGCGGCAACCGGCTTGCCGTTCTCTTGGATCGCGATATCGTACAGCGATGCGTCTTCCAGATCCACGTGGGTGATCCCGCCGGCCCCGAACGACTCATCTAGCGTTCCATCTGGGAGAAGCCGGAGCACGAACGGGACGGTTGCACTTTCAATGGTCGAGTCTCCCGCTGCGTAGATGCCGCCATCGGCGGCGACTGTACAGCCGTAGGCAGTCGCGCTCTCATCAAGGACGGTGAGACTTGCCCCTGAGCCTGCCAACGTAGTGTCAAG
>CAYTGY010000080.1:11538-11769 GCA_964437265.1 uncultured Spirochaetaceae bacterium
GCGTGACGCGTAGAACGGCGCCGATTTGCTGGGCCAGGCCGTCAGCCTGCCAGTAGGAGGTGCCTGCGACAACAACGTCTTCGTCTGAATCGAGCGTCACCGCACGGAGATGGTTCCCTTCGTAGCCAGCGTCATATGCCAATACGCTTCCCCCGTTGAATGTGGGATCAAGCCCGGTGCCGTCAGGCTTGATGGCGTATATCACGCCGTGATTGACCGCTCCGGTGCGGT
>CAYTGY010000081.1:0-11768 GCA_964437265.1 uncultured Spirochaetaceae bacterium
GCCCTCGAGGCGCAGCCAGGTGAAGATCATCGCCTTGTGGGTGCCGGTGCGAAACACCTCTCCGAATGAGAAGAGCGCCATGGCGATGACGAAGTGGCCCAAACTCGACCCAAACCAGAACGCGACAAATGAGGCCAGATAGCTTGCAAAGGAGGCGATCATTGTCTTCCGCCGCCCCAGTGCATCGGCAACCGCGCCGGTGGGGATCTCCAGCACATTCACCGCGATCTCGCGGATCGCATACAGCGTTCCCACCTGGAGGTAGGAGACGCCCTGATCGAGCAAGAAGAGCACCATAAACGGCTCAAAGAACCGCAGGTTCTTCAGGAATCCGTAGGCGGAGAACTTGGCGTACTGCAGGTCGCGGGGGAAGTGTTCGCGCATGGGTGACTACTTGAGCTCTGCGCGGATCTCGCGCAGAAATTGGTCGAACTCCTCGTGCGGCGCCACGAACGCATCCGCGATTCCCTCAGCAACGTCGTTCGCAAAGCGGACCTTTGCTGGGATGAGCGGCGTCTTGTAAAGATTTCGGAACAGATGTCGAAACGCTCGCAGTTCATTGATCCGTTCGGCGAGGTCACGGTCGAACAACGCGGGCCGGATGCCGTCGATCTTCAGTGACATCCGGTCAACGAGTGAGCGGTGCCATTCAGTTTCATCCAGTTGGTTCTCAAAGAACTTGGCTACGCGGTAGAAATACGATTCAAAGGCGTTGTACAAGTTGTGAAGCGTGTACCCCAGCGCGGCGTACTCGAACTCATCCTCGGTCGGCGATTGCTGCACGCGGGCCGTCATCTCACGATTCTTTGCGGAGTTGCTCGATCGCGTCAGTGATTCCAAGGTCGATGTCCGAATCCATCCGATAGGGTCGCCAGGTCTCAAACGTAGAGCCAAAGCCGATGATCCGCACGACGTCCGGGTCTGCCGCCGCAATGCCCGGGGCCAAGGCGCGGGCAAACTCTTGTGCGCGGACGCGTCGCTCGGCAGAGCGTTTCTTGAGTCGTTTAGCTGCCTCTCGGATCATCTCTGCGTGTTCCATTCTGACGGGGTGAGTATATCACTCCGGCGCACGTAAGTGGAACGCAGCGTGGGCACCGGGCTCACGGGCGCAAGATATCCCAGAGATAGCCGAGGTCTTTAGGCTGCATAGATTGTCCGGGCGCTATTCAGGATTTCCGCACGTCGATAGGGATTCACAAGAGCATCGCGTTCCACGATGTCAACACGTCTCCTGAAGAGGTTCTCAAGCTCGGCTCGCATATTCACCAGGTCGATCAGGTCTGCATTGCTGTGCGGCCGAAAGGACAACAAGATGTCGATGTCGCTATCGGCATCAAAGTCCTCTCGAAGCACGGATCCAAAGAGCGCAATGGATCGGACGTTCCATCGCTCGGAGAACTCTCGCAGTTCACTGAGGGGGATATCGATATTGGTTTCGAGAGGATCAGCCATCGCGGCCAGTATACCACAGCCGCCGGCATTCCTTGTACTCGCGTTGCATCCTCCTGACGCGAACCACCAAATGGCGCTACACTAACACCGCTATGTGGACTCCAGAACAGACGCGGGAAGCGGCGCGACGGCGACTGAAGAAAGAGAAAGAGCGGGATGAGGCGCTCAAGGCGCGCCGGGATGAGGCGCGGCGGGTTGCGCGTGAACTGGTCAAGAGAATCGTGGATGAAGACGAGAGCGTTCGTCGGATCTGGGGGTTCGGCTCAACCTTTGATGATCTGATGCCGTACCACGAGCACTCAGATATCGACCTTGCCGTCGAGGGGGGCGACATCCGCGCCTGGAGAATCGCTGATGCGGCGGCCTGGCCGGTAGACTGGGTCGAGCTCGACGATCAGGACGAGACCATGGTGGAATCGGTGCGCGAGCGGGGAGTGATACTCTATGAGAGATAGGGAAGCGCTTGCCGTCCTCAGATCCCAGCTCGAAGCGGATTTCTCGTTTATCACTGAGAACGGCCGGAAGCATCTCGAGATGGTTGAGCGCCTGAACCGTTCGAGCGATGAAGAAATGGGAATCATCGCCCTGGCATACGTCATCCACAATGTATATACCGCGTTCGAAGGGTACTTCCTTCGGGTGGCGAAGTTCTTTGAAAACAGTCTATCGCCCGAGTCATGGCATCGCGAGCTCCTCAATCGTATGACGCTTGATATCCGGGGGATCCGCCCGGCGCTCCTCTCGCATGAAGATGTGGAAACGCTCGACGAGCTGCGACGATTTCGGCACCTGTTCAGAAACCTCTACAAATCGGCGATCAAGCCTCACCGTGTCAGAGAGCTCAGTGAAACCGTTCAACCGCTGATTACCCGGTTTGCGTCAGCGCATGGGGACTTCATCCGCTGGATTGACGACCTGATCACCGCAGAGACCGCCGGCGCGCCATAGCGCGCACGCCGCTCACGGCTCCACCGCACCGTCTCGGCTACACCCCGCTCCGATACCGCCTTCCCATGTCGCCGAGCGTCTGTACGGTGCTCGCCGTGTGATCGGGCAGCGGGAGCAGCCGTTCGTGGAGCGTGTCGATGATCCACTCCGGCTGCGGGAAGAACTCGTCTTCCAGTTCTACCGCGGGCGTGATCCAGTTGCGGCTGCCGACCACCGCAGGTGGGCCGTCCAGATGGTCAAAGGCTAGCTGGCTCACATTGGCAGCGATCGTGTGGAGGTAGCTCCCTCGTTCGCAGGCGTCTGAGGCCAGCAAAAGCTTGCCGGTCTTCTTCACGCTCTCTGCAATTGGGTCAAGGTCGAGCGGATTGATGAACCGTGCGTCGATCACCTCGGCACTGATCCCGTAGCGCTCCTGCAGCTGTTCGGCAGCCTGGATTGCCACGTAGAGCGTCGCGCCGACGGTGACAATCGTCACATCGGTGCCGGCGCGTTTGACAGACGGCTGGCCCTCGGGGACCTCGTAGTAGTCGGCTGGAACGCCGTCGGGCTCGAAGAGCTCGCCGATGTCGTAGAGACGTTGACTCTCAAAGAAGACCACCGGATCGGTGCCGCGGAGCGCCAGGTTGAGCATCCCCTTCGCATCGTAGGGTGTTGCCGGGAAGTAGACCTTGAGGCCCGGAATGTGGGCCACCATGCTGGTCCAGTCCTGACTGTGCTGCGCGCCGTACTTGCTGCCCACGCTTACGCGGATCACCAGCGGCATCTTCAACACGCCCGCGCTCATGCTCTGCCACTTTGCCGCTTGGTTGAAGATTTCGTCGCCGGCGCGTCCCATGAAGTCGCAGTACATGAGCTCAACCACCGCGCGGCCGCCGGACAGCGCGTAGCCCACGCCGCTACCCACAATCGCGCCTTCACTGATCGATGAGTTAAACAGCCGGTGGTATGGCAGCGCTTCGGTGAGGCCGCGGTACACGGCAAACGCGCCGCCCCAGTCGCGGTTCTCCTCACCCCACGCGGCCATGGTCGGGTCGATCGTGAAACGGTGCAGCATCGCCTCGAAGAGCGCATCCCGATACGCGATCACCCGCATCTTTGGCAGCGGCTTCCCGTCCTCGTCGATTCCGGCGCGGCTCTTGCGGGCAAGCTGCTTGATTCGGGGATTGTTCTCACTCACGTCAAGCAGTTCGGGCTCGCGCTCCTCCATTGCTTCGGTCGGCGTGTTGCTGAACATCACGCTCTCGATGAAGCGGCCGTCGGCCCGTGGAGAACGCTCGTCGTCGATCGCCAACCGCAGCGTCGACTCGATCTTCTTGATGACACGCTCCTGCATCGCGCCGAGCTCGCTCTCGTCGATGACCTCGAGCTTCTTGAGATGCTCGGTGTAGCTGCCGAGTGCATCGGCATCCTCCCAGAGCTGGATCTCTTCCTTGGTGCGATAGCTCGAGGCGTCCGACGGCGAGTGACCGCTGATCCGGTAGGTAATCGTGTCCAGCAGCACCGGCCCGCGGCCTTGAAGCAAGAGCTTCTTCTTGCGCTCAATTGCGTCGGCGACGGCCAGCGGATTGTAGCCGTCCACCCGCTCGGCGTGCATGTTGTCGCCGTTGACGCCGGCGCCTGCGCGTGCGAGGACGCCGAAGCCCATGGTCTCACCGGAGGTCTGGCCGCCCATGCCGTAGAAGTTGTTGACAAAGTTGAAGAGAATCGGAGGCGCCCCACCGATCTCCTTGTCCCAGAGGTTCGTGTACTGGTCCATCGCGGAGAGCATCATCGCTTCCCACACCGGGCCGCAGCCCATGGATGCGTCGCCGATGCTTGCGAGCACAATCCCGGGTTTGCGGTTGATCCGCTTGAACAGCGCGCTGCCCAAGGCGATATCCGCGCTCCCGCCGACAATCGCGTTGTTCGGCATGCTCCCGAACGGCGAGAAGAACGCGTGCATTGAGCCGCCCAAGCCACGGTTGAAGCCGGCCTTTCGCGCGAAGATCTCAGCGAGCGTCCCATAGAGGACGAAGTTTTCGGCGAGGTCTTTCACGCCGTCGTAGGAGGTGCCCTCTACGGCCGCCAACGTCTCGCCGTCCAGATAGGAGCGCATCACCTGCTCCAGTTCATCCTCACCGAGCTTGTCGATCGCCGAGTAGCACTTGGCCAGGATCTCACCGTGGCTGCGGTGGCTGCCGAAGATGAAGTCGGTGGCATCCAAGTGCAACGCCGTTCCGACGGCAGTCGACTCCTGCCCAATGGACAGATGCGCCGGGCCCTTGTGGCTGTACTCGATTCCACGGTAGGCGCCCTGCATCTTGATCTCGTTGAGCATGCTCTCGAACTCACGGATGGTGAGCATGTCGTAGAGCACACGTTTGAGTCTGTCGGCGCCATATCGCTCGAGCTCGGCCTTGCCGTCGCTCGTGTACTGGTTGATAGGGATTGAGTCAATCTTGATCTTCGAGCTCTTTCGAACATCACGTGGCTTGACCACCAGATTCTGTGGCATATCCTGCTCCTCGCTTATGCGTCGATCTCCCACATCGCATCACGAAACACTTCGCTCGATGTGGGGTGGGGAAATACAATCTCTCGTATGTCTTCTACGCGCAGCTCCGCTTCCACGGCCATCGCCGCGCCGAAGATCTGCTCCGAACAGCCGCTGCCGATCATGTGCACGCCCAGTAGCCGCCGGTCGCTGCGATTGACCACCACCTTTACAAAGCCCCGTTCGGTCGGGTGCTCGGCAAGGTAGCGGCCGCTTGCCTTCATGGTGAGTTTCGCGGTGACCGGATCAAGGCCGGCAGTGCGTGCCTGCTCCTCGGTCATGCCGCAGCCGGCAACTTCCGGGGTGGTGAACACCACCCACGGGATCGCGTGGTAGCGCATGTGGTCGTCGCCGCCGGCGCCCGGCCGTCCGCCGAAGACATGGTTCACCGCCACCTCCGCCATCCGGTAGGCCGAATGCGCAAGCAGGCTCCGCCCGGTCACATCGCCCGCCGCATACACGCCCGGCAGGTTGGTGCGCATGTGGTCGTCCACCCGGATGCCGCTGCGGTCGTACTCGACTCCCGCGGCATCAAGGCCAATACCGTCCAGGTTTGGCCTGCGGCCGATAGCCACAAGCACCAGGTCCGCCTCCACCGACGCCGCCGATTCGGCCGCACCGGCGCCGTTCGCACTCCCGGCGCTCGTGAAATGTACCGTACCGCCGTCGACCCGCTCGACTTTGCAGTCCAGGTGAAAGGTCACCCCCTTCATGCTCGTCCGCAGCGTCTTGGACAGCTCGCCGTCGGTGAACGGGATGATCTCGTCCATCATCTCAATGACGTGGACCTCCGTTCCGATGCGGGAGAAGTAGCTTGCGAACTCCATGCCGATGTACCCACCGCCGATGATCGCAAGCCGCTCAGGTACCTCAGAGATCTGCAGCAGCTCGGTGCTGGTGACCGCGGCGTCCAAGCCGGGGATCGGCGGTCGGGCGGAGCTCGAACCGGTGGCGATGATGATCTTCTCGGCGGTGTAACGCTCATCGCCTACCTGTACCGTTGACCGATCGATCAGTTCTGCGTGCCCGGGAACAATGGTCACGCCGTGCTTCTTGAGCGATGCCCGGACACCCTTCTTGAGCGTGTCGATGACGTTCTGCTTCCACGCCATCGCCGCCCCCAGGTCGTAGCGGACCTCACCGGCGGTCACACCAAAGCGCTCGCTGTGCCGGGCTTGCTCGTAGAGCTTTGCCGAGTGCAGCAGGGTCTTGGTGGGAACGCAGCCCGCGTTCAGACACACGCCGCCGATCTCGTCCTGTTCGACCAGCACCACGCCGCCTTCGGCCGCTTCGCCTGCCTGTAGTCGGGCGCCGGCGCGTTCGGCGGCGAGGTAGCCGGCGGGTCCTCCGCCGATGATCAGAACCTTCGCGTGCATGGGGCCTCCTTATCGGGCGAGCAACAGCTCGAACTGCGCCAGGTTGTCGATGAGCGCCTTGAGGAACCGCGCGCCCGGCGCCCCGTCAACCGCTTGGTGGTCGATCGTGAGCGACAGCCCGATTGACGGGACGAACTCGACCTCGTCGCCCTGCATGACCGGTTTGGGGGCGACCGAGCCCACCCCCAGGATGGCGACTTGCGGCGTGTTGAGGACCGGGGTAAACGTTTCTATGCCGAGTGCGCCCAGATTGGTGATCGTGAACGTGCCGCCCTCGAACTCGTCGGGGGCGACGGTGCCCTCGATGCACGCGGTCGCCAGCCGCTTGCTCTCGGCGGCCAGGTCCGCAAGTGAACGCAGCGACGCGTGGCGAATCACCGGAACCATGAGGCCCTTCGGCGTGTCCACCGCAAAACCCAAGTGGACCGCTTGGAACCGGCGAATCGCCTCGCCGGTGAAATGCGCGTTGACCTCCGGGAACCGCGGGACGACGCGGCTTGCGGCAAAGAGCAACAGATCGTTGACGGTAATGCGGGCCAACCCAAGCGCCTCATCGGCTGCCTTGAGTTTCTTGCGATAGGTTAGCAGCCCCCGCGCGTCGGCGAAGCCGTTGAGGGTGAGCTGTGCGGTGGTCGCTAAGGACTCGTGCATCCGCTCCGCGATGCGCTTGCGAACGCTCCTGACCGGAATCTCCTCCACAGGGCCGGGAAACTCGCCTTGCAGGTCCGGAAAAGCATCCGCGGCAGGCGCGCCGGCCGGCTGCAGATTGTCGGTGCGGACGCGGCCGCCGATCCCGGTGCCGAGTGAAGGAGGGCTGCTGCCGTTCGCCGTCGCCTGCGCGGCCGCCGCGGGCGTCATCGGTTCGCCGGCGGCCGCTACCACATCGCGTTCGATCACACGGCCGCCTGGGCCGGAGCCGGAGAGCGTCGCAGGGTCGATGCCGCGTTTGGCCGCCAACGCCCGTGCGCGCGGGCTGACCGCCGGGCGCTCGCCGTCCGGTTTCGCGGCGGTCGCAGGTTCGCCGGCCGGCGCTGCCGCCGCGGGCGCGGTGCCGCCGGCGGCGGGTGTTTCGGTCTTCGCGGTTCGGCGGTCCGCATCGCCTCCGGTCGCCTCATAGCGCTCGCCGGCCTCGCCGATCGCGGCGATCGGGGTGAGCACCGGCACGTCGTCGCCCTCATTGGCCAAGAGCGCGAGGATCACACCGTCGGCGATTGCTTCCACGTCAAAGGTGGCCTTGTCGGTCTCCACTTCAGCGATCGGTTCGCCGGTGGAGACGCTGTCCCCAACCGCTTTCTTCCACTCCAGGATGATACAGCTTTCCACCGTGTTTCCCTGTTTGGGAAGCAGCACTTCAGTTGCCATTCTTTGCTCCTTTTCGTTCGCTCGGCACGCGGACGACCTCGACGCCGAGCTCGGCAATCTCTGCCTCCGCCGCCTTGGAGAGTCCGTCGTCGGTCACCAGCACGTCGATCTGTTCCAAGGGGAGGACCGTGACGAATCCGCTCTTGCCGTACTTCGAGCTGTCGGCCAGTACAACCGTTTGCTCGGCGGCGGCGGCCATCGCCTTGACAATCTCCGCGCCCTCCACCAGGTGCGTGGTGAGACCGGTCGCGCAGCTGAAGCCGTCGGTACCCACAAAAGCGCGGCGCACGTGGAACCGCGCCAGTTCGGCCAGCGCGATCGGTCCTACGACTGACTCGGTTGCCGCACGGAAGGCGCCACCGGTCATGGTGACCTCCAGCGCCGGATTCGCGCGTGCGTACGGGACAAAGAGCGTCGAGTTGGTCACCACGTGCACGTTTTGTCGTCCAAAGAGGTACTTGCCGATCATCGCGGTGGTCGTCCCGGCCTCCACCATGATGGTGTCGCCGTCACCCACGAGCTCTGCCGCTCGACGCGCGATCCGGCCCTTCGCCGCCATGTTGGTCTTGCCGCGTTCGACGATCGCCGGATGGAACGCCGGCGCCGCGCCACCCCACGTGCGCACAATGACGCCCTTGTCCGCGAGCGCGCTCAAGGTGCTGCGAATCGTCACCGTTGAGACGCCCAGGCGGCCACTGAGATCAGTGACAGACACGCCTGAGTCTTCGATGATGAGCTCCAGCACCTGCGATTCGCGTTCGGTGAGGTTTTGAAATATCAACGACCTAACTCCATTTGTGCGAGTAATGTAGCTAAGTTGAAAGATCTATACAAGCATATTGAGGCAAAAACGAAAGCTTTGGTTGCCCACGAGCCGCATCCGCGGCGCATGAGACGGCGGTTACGTGTACAACGGCCCAAAGTTCGCGCAGGCGCGAAAGTCGCTCCCCTCTACGTCCATCCCAAAGGCGCTCCAGGCGCTTGGCCGGTAGACCTGCTCCTCCGGTACGTTGTGCATGTACACCGGAATCCGCAGCATGCCGGCCAGGGTGATCAGGTCCGCGCCGAAGTGCCCGTAGCCGATCGCGCCGTGGTTGGCGCCCCAGTTCGCCATGACGCCGTAGACGTCGCGGAAGCGCGGGTTATCCGCAAGCCGAGGAACGAACCACGTGGTTGGCCACGTGAAGTTGGTCCGCTGGTCCAGGATGTCGTGAATCTCCTCATCTATGTCCACCGCCCAGCCCTCGGCGATCTGCAGGGCCGGTCCCAGGCCGTCGATCATGTTCAGTCGGCTCATGGTCACCGGCATCTCGCCGCGCGTCTTGAACCGGGAGGAGAACCCGCCGCCGCGGAAATAGCCGGCATCGCCCGGGCACCAGTCGGTGGCATCCAGGCACGCCTCGGCCTCCTTCGGCGTGATCTCCCAGAACGGCTTCATCACCGGCGTACCGTCTCTAGACTGGCGGCCGGTGCCGTCCAAGGTGGCCGGGCCGGAGTTGATGAGATGGATGATCCCGCCTTCGGCCTTACCGGAGAGCTTCTTGCCGGTCACGCGTTGTACCGCTTCCGGGCTCCAGTAGGTTCGCACGTCGGCGAAGATCTGCGCCGTGCCGGTTAGGAGGTGGCCAAAGGCCATGCTCATTGCGTTGAGATTATCGTTTTCCGTCGCAACGATGTACGGCTCACGGATCCCGTTCCAATCGAAGCTCGTGGTGAGCATGGCTTCCATGAAGTCGCCGTTGGGCATGAAGTCGGTCCACTGCCGCTGCCCCTGGAACCCGGCGGCGATCGCATTGTGGCCGCGCGCCTCTTCGCCGTAACCCAGCTCCGCGAGCTTCGGATTGCCGACCATCAGGTCGCGTGCAATGAGCGTCATCTTCACCACCGTCTTCCAGTCTTCATCCAGCTGCTCACGGCTGCGGCGCTGATCTTCGGCATTGGGGTCCGGGCCCTCTTTGCAGTACGCCTTCACCCAGTCCAGCGCTCGGCTGAACTCGTCCTTGTCATAGATGTCGAGCTCCAGTCTCCGGATGAACTCGCTCATGTCCACATACTCATTTCGCATGCCCAAGTACTGTTTGTAGAAGCTCTCGGTTACATAGCAGCCGGCGATGCCCATGGAGACGCCGCCCATCGACAGGTAGCTCTTGCCTTTGAGCGTCGCGACCGCGAGCCCGGCGCGGGCGAACCGAAGCAGCTTCTCCTGGACGTCGGCCGGTATCGACTCATCGTCTGAATCCTGGACGTCACGTCCGTAGATGCCGAACGCCGGCAGCCCCTTCTGTGCGTGCGCGGCGAGAACCGCGGCCAGGTAGACCGCGCCGGGGCGTTCGGTCCCGTTGAACCCCCACACCGCTTTTGGAATCGCCGGCGTCATGTCCATCGTCTCCGAACCGTAACACCAGCACGGCGTAACGGTGATCGAAAGGCCTACGCCGGCGGTTTCGAACTTCTGCGCACACGCGGCGGCCTCAGCCACCCCGCCGATCGTTGTGTCCGCGATCACGCACTCGACCGGTAGGCCGTTCGGGTGGCGCAGATTCTCTTCCAAGAATGCCGCGCAGCGCGTCGCCATCCCCATTGTCTGGTCCTCAAGACTCTCGCGGACTCCGCCAAGGCGCCCGTCAATGGTCGGCCGGATGCCGATCTTTGGGAGCGTCCCATAGAGTCGCTTTCTTGGGTCGTTCTTCTTGATTGCTGGTCTCTCTGCCATGATAATCTCCTTTGTGACCGGTCTACGCCCGGATAGTGTGCTATTCGCTGATTATAGGCGTGTTGGCGCGATCGCGAAAGCGCTCCTCATGTACGCACAACTACTGCGCAATCAGGGTGTTTGGCAAGGAGCTTGGCCGAACACTCTCCGGTGCGTTGCTGTCGATGTAGGGCACGGTGTGAGAAGCGGAGTGACGGCCGAGTCGTGGCGCTCAGATTGACCGCCGGTTGGGCATGAAGTACTATTCCCCGTGCCCACGTGCTGGACATCACTTCCAACTCACGCGCATTAGCGGGCGTACGCAAGGAGGCTCCATGGCCAACATCGGCATCTTCTATGGCTCGTCTACCGGCAATACCAAGGACGTTTCGGTGAAGCTTCATGGTGCATTTGGTGCTGATGCAGACCTTCACAACATCACGGATGTAGATGCAGACACGATTGCCGAGTACCCGTACGTGATCTTCGCAACGTCAACGTGGGGCTCTGGAGACCTGCAGGACGACTGGGAAGACTTTTTCCCGAACCTGGATGATGTTGACTTCTCCAGCAAGAAGGTGGCAATCATGGGTCTTGGGGATCAGGAGAACTACCCGGACACCTTTGCTGACGCCATTGCGGTGCTTGCTGAAAAGGTTCAGGAGAAGGGCGGCGTCCTGGTCGGATTCACCTCAACGGACGGGTACACCTATGACAACTCGGAAGCCGAAGAGGACGGGCGGTTCATGGGGCTCGTGATAGACGAGGACAGCCAGTCAGGACTTACCGACGAGCGGATCAAGCACTGGGTCGCGGCGCTCAAGAAGGATCTCTTCTAGGCCTATGGCTCGTCGGTTGGTCCGGCGCCATCTTCCGGAGAACCGTCCTGGACGCGAACCACCTCAATTCTGACCTCAGCCAAGATGGCAAAAAGGGCGCCCAGCGCCGCCAACACCGGCGCGACCAGGGCAAGCAACCCACCGACGGCTACCCCTTGGGTCAGCGTGATCTCCTTGATCACGTCGCCATTTGTCTTTTTGATAATTATCTTCCGAACGTTCCCTTCCCTAATCAGTTCCTTGATCCGTTGCGCGGCCCGGTCGCCGGCAACACGGAACTCTTCACTCCAGTTCCTGTCTGTGCCCATACATACGCCACCTTTATCTTATCTGGGCCCAGTATACCCAGAACCGACGTTGTCTTGTAGTGATCTATTGACTGCCGACGCCGTTTCTTGATAGCTTTCCGGAGCCCGTGGCGGCGTCGCTGCACAGAGACATGTTGCGGGCCATACGCCGGAGCACGAATGTGCGGTGTTTCGCCCCTGTAGCTCAGTTGGTAGAGCACATCCATGGTAAGGATGGGGTCATCGGTTCAAATCCGATCGGGGGCTGTCGGTACAGCA
>CAYTGY010000082.1:0-11767 GCA_964437265.1 uncultured Spirochaetaceae bacterium
ACCCAGGATACAATTCGCACAGGCCTTCGAAACAGGACATCATTTCGTAGCTCTTGGGAGAAGAGATGAGCAACGAAGGGACCCGGTCCAGAGCGTCCTCCACCAATCGCATTCCACGGGAGTTGTACGCGTTGGGCTCGCTCCAGAGTGAAACCAAATACTCGCAGAACTGGAGGATCTTCTGATCTCCGGTGTAACGGACCAGAAGCGCCAGTGGCTCCAGGATGGAGCTCGAGGACAGCGACTCCAGGATGGCGAGACCCGTTTCTGTCAGCTTCCGGCCGTCCGGGCCGGCGACACGAACAATCGCGTGCGCCGCACGTCCGGCCGCCTCAAGTGATTCACGCGCGCCGGTCTGCTCGTAGTGTGCTATGAGACCGAGCAATGCATATTTGCGGCCCCAGACGTCCCAGTCACCAAAATCGTCTGTGTAGCTGCTGAGCCTTCCATCAGGCTCCTGTGCTTCCCTGAGCCGTGCTGCGGCGTCATCCAGAATAACGCGGAGATCCTCCCCTCGAGAGTAGTGATACGCCCACGCCGCAGACGTGTACCACTTGCCGAAGAACTCGCCTGCCCAGCTTCCACCGTCGTCCAGCTTCCGGGCAAACGCATCCGTGTAGAGTGAATGATCGACGGCAGCAATCCGGTTGGAGATGCAGGTATCCATCCTGTTGCCAAGAAACCGACCTATCGTGCAACTACCCGACCCGAGTGGATACAACCTGTCTTCGCTCATGGGTCCTCCGGTTCATAGCGGTGATCCAATATCTCGCAGTTCGACGCATACCAGTCGTGCAACGCTTGCCGGCCTTCTCTCAGCGTAACCGCGTGCTCGTTGCGTGCCGCGAGATTCGTCATCTCTCCTGGGTCGTCCGCAAGGTTGACGAGCATCTCGTATGGCGAGCCTTCACCTGTGCTCGCATCACACATATACTTCCAACGATCACCGAAATGCACCGCGCGCGCGCTGTTGTTCTCCACTGCCAGTTCGGTGCGCCAAGACCGTGGCTGCGGGCTCTCGAGAAGCGGAACAAGGCTTGCACCGGCGAGGTCTGCGGGGATGCGGGCTCCGGCCAAGTCGCAGATGGTGGGCAACAGGTCCAAGCCGTTAGAGACGAGATGCTCGGCGTCAATCCGGCCCCCGGGGATGCGACTCTTCCACCTCACGATCAGCGGGACTCGCGCGGACTCCTCGTACAGGTACCCCTTGAGCCCGGTACGATGCGAGCCGGCCTGGTCGCCATGATCGCTTGTGAAGACGACTAGCGTACTCTCTTCGAGTCCCGACTCACCCAGTGCCTCCATGATCCGCCCCACCTGCCCGTCTACGACCTCGGTCAGCCGCGCGTAGAGGTACCGGTAGATCCGCCAGTCCTCATCAGTATAGTTCCGTCGTGACTACCCGATGTAGTTGTCTTCTTTCACCGAGGTGAATGACGGTAGCTCGTCCTCAGGAATCCCATAGTTCTCCGGCAGCGGTGGACAATGCCTCGAGACGAAATCGCTGCGGCTCATACCCGTCGCCGGCTCGAGGATCCGATCGATCAGCTCTGCAGCAACGGGATCCCTGAACTGGGGAACCGCTCCGCTTCTGCCGGCCTGATCATTGAGCGGAAGAAAGCAGATGTCATGAGGATTGATGAGCGAAACATACAGGAGAAACGGACGGGAGTCCGAACGGCGTTCCCGCAAGAACCGGCAGGCCGCCGCGGTTGATCCGTCACGTCCGGATCGGTCTTCGGGGGCCAGATGCTCACGAAACCCGTAGGCGGCAACGTTCTCGAATCCGTGGTCGCGATCGCTGCCGGTGAGGTGCATCTTGCCGGTGTAGACGGTGTCGTACCCGGCCGCGCCGACGACATGGCCCAATGCGGAGTGCAGCATGTCGTCCGGAACGACGTTGCGCTGGTGATGATTATCCTCAGATGAGATCGCGGACGGCATCCGTCCCGTCATGAGGCTGAATCGCGACGGAACACATACGGGGTTGGTCGCATACGCGCAATCAAAACGTACGCCGCCGCGCGCCAATCGATCTAGTGCCGGAGTATCGACCGTAGCGTTTCCGGCGCAACTCATCATTGAGGCGGCCTGCTGATCGGTGAGAATCACGAGTACGTTGGGTCGCGACTGGTGTAGCGTATCGGTTGATTGTCTGGTTTCTCCCATGCGTTCTCCCAAGAGAATGGCGGCAGGCCGGCACAGGCCGACCTGCCGAAAACGATGTAGACTCGACGCTATTGCACCGCAGCCCACCGCTCGTACGCTGCCTGATACGCTTCGGTGACCTCTTGCAGGCCGTAGCGATCAAGGTTCGCTACAAACGCCTCGTACTCTGAGATCGGCTCGATCCCCATGATGAACTTCGCATGCATCTCATCGACGTACGCCTCGAGCTCGCCTTGGTACGTGTCAACGACCTCCTGCTCGGACTCAGTGAATGAGACATCCTTCGCGGAGAAGACTCGCACATAGTGGTCCGCGATCGTCTCTGCCATATTCATGTGAAACCAGTCTCCTGGGTTCTGCGCGTCGCGAACCCATTCACCTCGCAAGGACGCCCACCACTCGGGGTTCACTTCAGGTGACATCTGCATTCGCGGCGTTGCGCTGGTGTGTGGGTACAGGTAGATGTTCCAGTAGGTCCAGTTGGTGAAGCCTTCGGGTATGACCGTGGTCTGGAGAGTCCCGTCGGAGTTGACCTCCGAGATGACGTTCTCTCTGGCAGCACCGGTTGGGACAAGAGCGTCTATGTCCATCCCCTCAACCCAGTCAGGGTGAACGAGCCCGTCGCTGATCGCCGATTGCTGAATGGTCCCGTGCCAGTCGAGAATCTCGAACGCCTTGTCGGGATGCTCGGTGAAGGCGTAGATGCCCATGTGGTTAGGGCTCAGCGCGGTCGTCTTGGGCCACCACAACTCGTCGTTGTAGTCGCTCAGAAGCGGCGGCGCATGATGATAGTTGAAGGACTCCGGCGTCACTCCGACAAGCGTGTGCCCGGCTCCGTCGGAGACGAGCCCGAATCCATGCTCAGCTGCTCGCGATGTCAACTGAGCCCGCTGCTGGGTGAAGTACTCGGGATCAATGATCCCATCCTTGTAGAGCTGGTGCGTGTACTCGAGATACGCCTTGAAGTTGGGGTGTACCGGTGAGAGCACGACTTCGTCGTCGATGACGTTCAGACGATACGCAAGCCCCGTGGCGAACGCATGGGTCTTGATACCGTGGGCGAGCTCGAAGTAGCCCGTAACCCGGCGAATGTCCCAGATGCCTGAGACCGGGTAGAGCTCGGGCTTGTCAGCCTTCATGGCGTACAGCGTCTCGGTAAGCTCATCGAGCGTCTCGATCGGCCACTCGGTGCCAACCGCTTCAGCCCAGGGCTTGTTGATGAAGTAGCGGCCGGCTGCGTTCTGCGGTGTTGGTCCGAATGTTCCACGAGCGACGGTGTAGATCTCGCCGTCGAAGTACGTGATGACCGGTCTGATCTCATCCCAAAACGGATGATTCACCCAGCCGGTGCCATTTGCAAGGCGCTCGGATAATTGTAGTAGCTGCCCGGTCTTGATAGCATCAGACACGATCGCCTCTAGGGCGCCGCCGAAAATGAGATCGCTCAGGTCGCCGGCCGCAAAAGCGATGTTCGCGCGCTCCCGCGCAACATTGGCCGGGAACGTGTTGAACTCCAGCTCAACATTGAACTTCTGCTCCATGAAGCGAGTCCAGAAGTAGTTGCTGAAGTCCGCATCTTCAGCCACCGGCCCGTAGGTCATCATCACCGAAAGCGGCGTCGGACCGGCATCCGCCGAGCTGTCTTCGGCCTCGGCTGTGGCGAACAGCGCGCCGACCATAGTGACCGCGAGAGCTGTTGCGATAAGCAGTTTCTTCATTGTAGCCTCCTAAACACGTGTTGTTCTCCGCTCGATGGCGGATTAATCACCCCTTGATGGATCCGAGCATGACTCCCGTCATGAAGTACTTCTGCAGAAACGGGTAGATCACAAGAACCGGAAGCGTCGCAATGACGATGAGCGAGTACTTCATGGTCTCCGCTAATCGTCCCCGGCGAGCGGCCTCCTCCATCGCTTCAATCGACATGTCCTCCATGGTGGCTTCGGTCATCGACTGACCGGCGAGAAGCAGGTTCCTGAGGACGAGTGGTAGCGGGTATTTCTCCTTGTCTGTGATAAACAGCAGTGGCCTGAAGAAGTTGTTCCACTGGGTGACACCTTTGAACAGCGCCACGACGGCGATGATGGCAGTAGACAGCGGAAGCACGATCCTGAAGAACGTCTGCGTGAATCCCGCTCCGTCGATCTCCGCCGCATCGTAGAGGTCCTTCGGCACGCCTGTTCGAAAGAAGGTGCGGGCGATCACAATCAGGTATACCCCTGCGCTGGTGGGCAACGTGATCGCCCATACGGTGTTGATCATTGACAGCGAGCGCAGCAGCAGATAGAGAGGGATGATCCCACCGGAAAAGATCATCGTAAATGTCAGATAGAAGGTCATGAAACCGGTTCCCTTCACACGGTCATTTCGCGCCAGGCCGTAGGCGGCAGACAGGATCACGATCACAGAGAGAATCACATCGACGACGACGTAGAAGATGGTGTTTCGGTATCCACGCCAGACCTGGCTTTCCTTGAGTACGAGTCGGTAGCTCTCCACGGTGAATCCGCGCGGCAGAAGCCATACCTTCCCGGTGTTCACGAACCCTGGGTCACTCAATGAGGAGGCAACCACAAACACAAGAGGATAAAGGATGACAAAGGTGACCAGCGAAACGAAGGTCGCGTTGACCGCGCCGAACATCCGGTCCTGCCGTGTCTGCCCAATCATATCGCTCCCCCTACCACAGCGAGGTCTCCCCGAGCCACTTGGCAACGCGGTTCACCGCCAGAATCAGCAACAAGCTCACCAGCGCGCTGACAAAGCCGACGGCGGTCCCGAAGGCAAACTGTCCACCGACAATGCCCACTTTGTACGTGTATGTGGCCAACACTTCGGACGCACTCTGATTGAGCGCCGTCTGCATGAGGAACACCTTCTCAAACCCTACCTGCAGCATCCTTCCGCTGTGGATGATCAACTGGATCACGAAAATCGGGATCACATACGGAATGTTGATATGGACGATTCGCTGAACACGAGACGCGCCGTCGATGACCGCAGCCTCATGCATCTCTGGGTCAACCCGAGTCAGGGCGGCAAGGTAGATAATCGCCCCCCACCCAAGATGCTGCCACGCCTGGCTGGCGACATAGAGCGGGACAAACCAGTTCGGGTCCACCATGAAATGAACGGGCTCACCGCCAAACGCGCGGATCACGGCATTCACCAGACCGGATGTTGGCGAGGTGAAGAGAAAAACCATGCCGACGATGACGACGATCGACACGAAATACGGTGCATAGGTGATCGTCTGCAGTAGGCCGCGGTACCGCTTGTTGCCGATCTCGTTCATGCCCAGCGCGAATACGAGCGTCAATGGTGACATGATCAGAAGCGTTGCAACGCTGATGCCGAGCGTGTTGGTGACGACTCGCACGAAGACCGGGCTCCGGAAAAAGCGCAGGAAGTGCTTGAGCCCAACCCACGGACTTCCCCATATGCCCAACGGTGCCACGAAGTCCTTGAAGGCAATCTGAAGACCCGCCATCGGGTAGTAGTGGAACAGTGTGATGATTGCCAGTGCAGGGACAACAAAGAGATATGGCTCCGCTCGGTAGAAGAGCGAACGATTGTGTTTGCGGCGCCTCATTGCGGAGGACCGCGCGAGGCGCTGTCTTCTGTTCGGTCACGCTCTGGGCCATCTGCCTTCCTCTCTCGGGACTGCATTCACCTTTGGCGGGAACCCGGTATCTGTAAAGAATCACTATCTTCAAAAAGGTTTCTCTGGCGGGACCACCCAGCGTCCAAGCATCACCCCGAGTGTGTGGCGGGCGGTTCACTATCTGAGGTCGGGTGTCATTTCCTTTGGTGCAGGCGCGCTGTGGGTTCAGGTGCCGCTATGAGGAGATCGACTGATACTGCCTTCGATACTCGCCGGGAGTCATGTCCAACTGGCGCTTGAACGCCCGAATCATATTCTGTTTTTGCCCGTAACCGGATTCACCCGCGATTTGCTTGATCAGCAGATCGGTTTCGCGAAGCAGACGGCATGCATGCTCCAGCCGCAACTCCGAGAGTGTGGCAGAGAACGTCTTCCCCGTCTCCTCGTGGAACAACGAAGAGAGATAGGAGGGTGTGATCTGAAACTGATCCGCCAGGCTGTCAACCGTTATTGGTTCCGCGTACCGAGTATCGAGCTCCGTCCTGATCCTGGAGACCAGATTTGAGGTTCCATCCTTTCTTCGCGCCTCAATCGCCGTCTCGATCGCGTCTATGGTCCGGGTGAACCACCGATGGACCGCCTCCATGGATCCGAGCTGCTGAAACTCCGCCCACGGATCATGATCGGGGTTAAAGATCTCGCCAAGCGCTGTGCTCGAAAGGGCGGTAGATATGAGCCCGCTACCAATCTCGTGTATCTTGGCCTGACGATAGACGACATCGACGCTCGCTCCCAGCTCTTCCAGAAGACTTGCCCCCAGGGCACGCGCGCGCTCAATATCTAGTATCTGAAGCGCGTGCCGGTATCCGGCCATCTGGTGCTCGAACGCAGCCACCTGCGAACGGCCATGAGCCGACGCTTCTCTATCCGCCACCCTGAGAACGCGACGCCTGACCAGCGCCCGCCGCATTCCATACAGCTTCACCGCCTCCGCGTAATTCGCTGGGAGCTCCTCTATGGATGAGGCGAGGCCTGCCGAGATGATGAGCGGCTCATCCTCTCCCCGTGAGAGTCCTGTGGCGAGCTCATCCATCAGTCGATTCGCTTCGCCATCCGTCAGCTCGGCGTCGAACTGCACAACCACCACGTAGTACCCAATCTCGATGAGAACGTCTATCAGCGCCTGGTCTCCGAGCGTCTCAGAGCTCAATCGCTCTATCCGTTCTCGACGAGCGAGCTCGCCCATCGAGAACGTAACACCGTCGGACGGAGCCGCCACCAGAAGGAGGCCTACGTTCGTTTCAAGCGATCCAAGACCCACCTCTACCGCCCGTTGCCGTACCTCCGCTGCAGAGACAAAGCGATGCGCGAGAGTGTCTCGAAGCAGCGTTTCCTTGAGAGCAACCCTATCCCTGAGAAGGCGACGCGCGTACTCCTGGTTCGCGTCAACAAGCAACGAGAACTCCCATGCAATCCGTTTGAGCTTATTCCGCTCGAGCCGTCGATCACCGACATCAAGACCGGAGGCAGCAAACACCTGTTCGACCTGATCGCTGAGACGTGCCACGGGTTGATACAGCACTCGCGCAAACACGAACACGACCACCACGCCGATGAGGATGCAAAGCCCGGCAACGATGAGCGCAACTCGTGCAAACCGTGACGCTCCATGGATCAACTTCTCTGCCGGCGCCAAGGCTACGAAGAGCCAATCCGCGGGGCCGAACGGTCTGACGGAGGTGAAGTAGGATCGTCCGCCCACGGACACGATCGAGTGCCTGTCGCTCCGTTCGTCCGGGAGACTTCCGAGGAAGTCGCCTCTCGCCGATACAGCCAGGCGCTCGCCATTTGCCGTGTAGACGAAGCCGCCGAACACAGGATGCCCGTCCGTTGTGACGACCATGAGCGAGAACGGACCTGACCCCGGATCGCGCGCCATGATGTCACCGACGTACCGGGCATCTAGGTTGACAACCAAGAACGATCCCTTCGCCGGATCGGTTGGCGGGACGGGAACAACGTATGAGATCACCGGGTGGCCTGCGGCACCCCCCGGCGTACTCGCGTTGTGGGCGCCAGGAGAAGAAGCTGCGTTCATCCTGCATGCCGATCACGAACTCGGCGTCGGAGAAACGGTGAGTGTCGACGAAACCGCCGGCTCCCAGGACCGCATCCTGCGTGGCGCTGTAGGCGTACACCGAATGGATAACGTCGGAAGCGAAGCTGTTCAGCACGAGGTCGATGGTGGACCGCACGCGGCGAAAACGATCGAATCCGGTGATGAGCTCGAACTGCGTGTTGAGCAACACATCCAGATCAGCCATCGCAGCGGTTGTCAGCGCCTGCCGTTGGGCCTGGTAGAGAAAAGTCTCTGTGGTCCGTTGAGACTGATCGATTAGCTGGAACTGAAGATCGACGACGGTGTCCGCATAGAGTCGTCGCAAGCTGACGTAAAGAGAGGCCTCCACGAGGAAGATCACGAGAAACACGACAAGCATGAGGAGTAACAGAATCCGGGTGAAGTGCGGCCGCCGGATAATGCCCAGCCGGGCTCGAAGATCACTGGCCATGCCGTAGTCTACCTCCGCTATCCGGCGGGGGCAATGCGGGACCGGTGGTGGATTTGCTCCAGATGAAGGATCTGGTGCGTGGTACGAGCGGCAAGCATCCATGGTCCGTCCTCCGTCAGCTCTGAGACCGAGCGAATCACATAGGCACTGCAGCCGCAGTTGGTAAAGCCCCACGGATGTCGGAGCAGTCATATAGGGTGGAGGCACCGAAATGATCACGAACCCGACATCCAATCCACGAGCTCCTGCCCAAAACCCGCTTGGCGTTCGGGCCGTCTTTGGCCAGAGTAGGCCCGTAGAAGACTTCCGGCTTGATCCCTACTTCAACGAGGCTACGATTGCCCGCGGAATCGGCTACGCGCAAGAGGGACGAGTAGATCTGCTTCCCCACGACGACCCCGATCACATAGTCGCACGAGTCCACGGATCCGGAACGAACATCTATACGGTCCGTATCTCCGACGAACGACGGGTCGACGGGACGTGTACGTGCCCCATCGGGTATCGATGCAAGCACGTGGTTGCGACGCTGCTGGTGGCCACCGGTGTCGATCTGGATGACGAAGAGCCCGACGAAGACGACCGGGATCCCGCCGGACCAGGAGCTCCGGCCGGACCAGGAGCTCCGGCCGGACCGCCGAATCCGGCAGAGGCGCGGCCACATGATCTACGAGAAAGCGACTTCGTGCTTCAGATCCCTCCTCCGGCCGACGATACGCGACGCTCGAAGGAGACAGGACCCCGGCGGGCCGAGAAGACCGAACAGTGGCGACTGGTGTTCGCGCTGGGCCCCGGAGTGCGCGACGATCTCTTTGTTGACGAGTACGCCGCCAATCGGTTTGGCGCTGATCTGGGAACCGCGCACGCGGTAGTCATTCAGCCTGCACTGCAATACCGCAAGAAGGACGGCACCTATGGCCGCGTCGTCGCCTACACTGCCTCCAAGACGATCGAAGCACCGGAGCCGGTTGCTGGAGAGCTCTTCCGCCGGATCGTGCTCACCGGTGGTGTGGCGCCACTTGCACTGCATTGGGCGCTCGTCGCGGAAAACCCGCACCTTCCGCTCTTCTATACTGACCGACGCACGTGGAGCGGCGTCGCCGACGCACCAATCTCCGTCGTACGGTGTGAGGGCATCGACCTCGCGGCCGTGCCGACCTGCGAACCCTCCTGGGGAGGGCTGCGTGTTGTCTTCGATCTCACACCGCGACTGTCGCTCGGGTCCTCGGTGCTCGAGCTTCCGCCGGGCGGACACCTCCATGTGGCTTCAGGCTTTGGCCCGGCGTTCCTGCTGACGAGCGGAGGCACCCTTGCGTGGACGGATGCCTGTGCAGCGGTCGATCTGATAAGCCGGAACCTGGCCGGCCGGCGACGGGTGAGCGCGACCGAGCTCGTCCGGCTCCGCGATGAGCTATCCGGACTCGACGGACCGGTACGATTGGAAATCCCGTTCTCATCCGTCCGGGTGCACCTCCAGACCGGGACACCGGTCGCTGAGTTCCGCGCCCGCCGCGGCGCGGGCACACGTGTGGGGGTCCGGTTCATCGACGATGAGTCCGTCGGCGGTGCACAGTCCGCCGGCGGCGTCGGTGCCGACGGCGAGTACGTCCTGTCGGTCCCGGACGCTGAGGCGCACGGCCTGGTGCTTGATCAGATCGAAACAGTGCTCGAGGCGGAGAATGACATCTGGATGACCGAACCGGACGAGTCTGCCGCCTACCGGCTGGACAACGAAGCCCCGGTAGAGGCGGCACTGCGTACCGCACGGAAACTGGTGGCGCTGGGGGTGACCGTAGTACTCGAGGACCCGCGCAACGGCACACTGCGGCAGGTGCGCCCGGCCCAGAAGCCGGTACGCGTGCGGATCGAATCCGGCATCGACTGGTTCGGGCTGCGTACCATTGTCGACGGGAAGCCCGCCGACGGCGTGACCGACCCGCTCCGGCGAGTCTCAGGCGTGTTGGAGGTGGACGACCAACTGGTGCTGCTCTCCGACGATGATGTGGCACGACTCGACCGGCTGGCCGCCGCGCTCTCAGGAACCGACGAGGGCCGGATCCATGCCACGGATCTGGGGCTGCTCGACCTGATCGCTGAAGATGTGGACGAAGTCCCTGCCGACGCGATGGCCTTGATCGAACTGGCCCGCGCCGTTCAGTCCGGCCGCGGGTTCCCACAGGCGCAGCTCCCGGACGGACTTGCGGGAGCCCTGCGGCCGTACCAGCTCACCGGCGTACGGTGGCTTGCCGCCTTGGCCGACCACGGGCTTTCCGGATGTCTTGCCGACGACATGGGCCTGGGGAAGACCGTGCAGACACTCGCCTTTATCATCCACCTTCGCGCAACCAGCCCGGACGGAGAGCCGCCACGTTCGTTGGTGGTGGCGCCGGTCTCTACGCTGCACAACTGGGCGCAGGAGGCCCGCCGGTTCACGCCGGACCTTCGTGTCTGGGTGCACCATGGCCCGGCGCGGACCACGTCACTGCGTGACGCACAGCCCGCGCAGGCGGATCTCATCATCACCAGCTACGCAACGCTGCTACAGGACCGTGTGGCGTTCGGTGAAGAGCCGTTCATGCTGGTCTGTCTTGATGAAGCGCAAGCGATCAAGAACCCGCGCACGCGAACGGCGCGCGCCGTGCGGGAGCTCGAGGCCACATACCGGTTGGCCCTCACCGGGACCCCGGTGGAGAACTCGGTGAGCGATCTCTGGTCGATCATGGACTTCCTGATCCCTGGGCTGTTGGGAAGCCACGAGAGGTTCAAACGAACCTACCGCGGCGCCGGATCACTGAGGCGCGACTCAGACGCGTCCAGCGCCGGACGGGAGTCGCGCGAGCGGCTTCGAAGGGTCGTAGGTCCGTTTATTCTGCGCAGGACCAAGGATGCAGTGGCTCCGGAGTTGCCGCCCAAGATCGAAAACCGGCGCTGGTGCGAGATGGCGCCCAAGCAGGCGCGTTTCTATGAGCGGTTGCGTTCGCACTTTCGGGAGGAGATCGCCGCGGCGCTCGCCGACCATGACTTCGAACGGCTGGGGCCACTGATGTTTCAGGCGTTCACGCGACTCCGTCAGGCCGCGATCTATCCGCGGGACGCGGACCCAACGGCCGTCGATGTACCGTCCACCAAGGACGCGGAGATCACCGAGCTGCTACTGCAAATCAACGATGAGGGGCACTCCGCGCTGGTCTTCAGTCAGTTCGTCACCGCGCTCGAGCGGCTACACGACGCTGCGGCGGCTCGCGGCATCACCACGCTCTACCTCGATGGAGCCACGGGTGACCGGCAACCGCTCATCGACCACTTTCAGAACGCGTCGGAGCCCGTCGCGTTCTTCATCAGTCTCAAAGCCGGCGGGCTGGGCTTGAACCTCACCCGTGCCGACTACGTCCTGCTCTGCGATCCGTGGTGGAACCCGGCGGTG
>CAYTGY010000083.1:0-11477 GCA_964437265.1 uncultured Spirochaetaceae bacterium
GCTCAATGTGTTTACTAACGCCCTGCGCAAGCCGGCGGTGGAGACCTTCGCGCAGTTTGAGGACAACTACAAGCCGTATACCTACGGCGGCAGTGGAGACGTGAAGTATCATCTTGGCCACAGCTTTGACGTCAAGATGGCGGACGGTAACCTAGTCCATGTGAGTTTGGTTGCCAACCCCAGTCATCTGGAGTCCGTGGATCCGGTTGTGGAAGGAAAGACGCGAGGCATCCAGCGCCGGCGTGGTGACACCAATCGGAAGAAAGTCCTGCCCATTCTCATCCACGGTGACGCCGCGTTCTCCGGTCAGGGCGTGGTGAGCGAGACGTTCAATCTGAGTCAGCTTCGCGGGTACCGGACCGGCGGCACGGTCCACATCATCGTGAACAATCAGATTGGCTTTACCACCTCAAGCCGCGACGCACGAAGCACCTTCTTCTGCACGGACGTGGCCAAGAGCATGCCGGTGCCAATACTCCACGTGAATGGGGACGATCCGGAGGCCGTGGTTCGTGCCGTTGACTTGGCGCTCCGCTACCGACACAAGTTTGGTTATGACGCGGTGGTGGACATCCAGTGCTACCGTCGCCTGGGGCACAATGAGGCTGACGAGCCCTCCTTCACCCACCCCCTCATGTATGAGACGATCAAGAATCATCCCTCCGTCACCCAGCTCTACGGAGAGCGCGTGGCTCAGGAGGGAGACTACCCGGAGCAGGATCAGCGCTCGTTCAAGGACAAGTACGTCTCCGTGCTCAAGGACGAGGTACGCAAGGCCCGGGATGGGCAGAAGCCCGACGTCAACGATGCGTTTGAGCAGGGCGAATGGCGCGATTTCACGCGGGAGTATGGATTCGATCCGGTGACAACCGGCGTTCCCACGGAGACGCTGCAACGTATCGCCACGACGCTCACCTCCGTGCCGGAGGGGTTTGGTCTGCACCCAAAGCTCAAACGCTTTGTCGGCGATCGCGCATCCCGGTGGGAGTCCGGTGACCAGATTGATTGGGCGTTTGGCGAGTCGCTGGCGTGGGGCTCACTGCTGCTGGACGGCTACCCAATCAGGCTGAGTGGCGAAGACTCAGGCAGGGGAACCTTTAGCCAGCGCCACGCGGTGTGGTGGGATGTGTCCAGCGCGACACCCAAGACGTACACACCGCTGCAGCACGTGCGTGAGGACCAGGCATCGTTCAGCGTCTATGACAGCCCACTCTCTGAGTACGCGGTACTCGGCTTTGACTACGGGTACTCGCTTGCGCAACCCAATATCCTGGTGATGTGGGAGGCGCAGTTTGGGGACTTCGTCAACGGCGCGCAGGTCATTATTGACCAGTTCATCGCCGCGGGGGAGAGCAAGTGGTTCAGATCAAGCGGTTTGGTAATGCTCTTGCCGCACGGCTTTGAAGGCCAGGGACCGGAACACTCAAGCGCACATCTGGAGCGCTTCCTTCAGCTTTGCGCGGATGACAACATGCAGGTGTGTGCACCATCCACGCCGGCACAGTACTTCCATCTGCTCAGACGGCAGATGCACCAGCGGTTCCGCAAACCGTTGATTGTCATGACCCCCAAGAGCCTGCTTCGAAACAAGGCATGTGTATCCGCCGGAGACGAGTTTGCATCCGGTGGATTCCAGACCGTGATAGATGATCCCGGGCGACCGCACGATGCACAAACCGTGCTGCTGTGTAGCGGCAAGGTGTACTATGACCTTGTTGCGCGACAAACGGAGCTGGACCCCACGGACACCGCCGTGATCCGGGTGGAACAGCTGTATCCGTTCCACACGGACCGGTTGCGACAGGTCCTGGCGCAGTACCCCAAGGCGAGTCAGGTGCGCTGGGTGCAGGAGGAATCGGAGAACCGCGGGGGCTGGCGCCACGTACGTGACTACCTGGCGGAGGTGGCGGAGGGCCGGCCGGTCAGCTATGTGGGCAGACCGGCGAGCCCCAGCCCGGCCACCGGGTCGCACCGGCAACACCAGGAGGAACTACAGCTGTTCCTATCCGCGGCATTCGATCAGGAGACAACATGAGGCAGCAGATCACGGTCCCGGAGATTGGCGAGTCGATCACCAGCGGGATTCTTGCGCAGTGGCTCAAGCAGGAGGGAGAGGCCGTTCAGGAGGGCGATGAGCTCTTTGAGCTGGAAACGGACAAGGCAACACTTGCAGTCCCCAGCCCCTCCTCCGGCGTGCTGCACCACGGCGTCGGTGACGGCGAAGAGGTCGAGGTAGGACAGACGGTTGGTGAGATAGACACGGATGCGGCCGGCTCCACCCCTCCGGCCATGTCGCCGGCGGCGCGGCGTGTGGCAGAGGAGGCCGGTGTGGATCCCGCGGCGATCAATGGAACCGGGCGCGGCGGGCGGATAACCAAGGAAGACGCGGTGCGAGCCACCGATCGGAAAGCGACGTCGCCGGAGGCTCCAGCTTCAGTCGCCGCGGAATCGCGGGCGGGAGGCGCCGCGGGAACCGGTGGCGAGACCGGTGCCGGCACCGCCGCCCCGCGGCAAGAGCGCGTGGAGATGACCACCCTGCGGAAGCGGGTCGCGGAGAACCTGGTCCGCTCACGGCAGGAGTCGGCCCACGTCACCACCTTCAATGAGATAGATATGTCCCGCGTGATGGATATCAGGCGGTCATTCCGTGACCGGTTTCAGGAGCGATTTGATGTCAAGCTGGGGTTTATGAGCTTCTTCGTGAAGGCGGCCGTGGCGGCCCTCAAACGGCATCCGGAAGCGAACGCCTTTCTTGATGGAACGGAGATCATCTACAACCGGTATTACAACATTGGCGTTGCGTTGTCCGCGGAGAAGGGGCTCATGACGCCGGTGATCAAGGACGCGGACCGGCTGAGCTTTGCGGAGATTGAACGGCAGATTCTGGACTTCATTGACCGCGCGGGAAAACGACGGATCATTCCGGATGAGCTCACCGGCGGCACGTTCACCATTAGTAACGGCGGGGTCTTTGGGAGCCTGCTGTCCACGCCCATTCCCAGCCCACCGCAGACCGCGGTGCTGGGTATGCACACCATTCAGAAGCGGCCGGTTGCAGTAGACGACCAGGTGGTGATACGTCCCATGATGTACGTCGCGCTGACCTATGACCATCGAATGATCGACGGCAGAGAGGCGGTGGGGTTCCTGCGCACCATCAAGGAACTGGTAGAGGACCCCACGGCGCTCCTGCTGGATGTGTAGCACCGTGGCTATGTGGGAAAGGACGGGAGATCGTGGCTGAACAGGCGCGTGAGCAACAGTACGATGTGTTGGTGATCGGGGCAGGACCCGGCGGTTATGTGGCGGCAATTCGCGCGGCTCAACTGGGGTTCAAGACCGCCCTGGTGGAGAAACGGGACCGACTCGGAGGCACGTGCCTCAATGTGGGCTGTATTCCAAGCAAGGCGCTCCTGGACTCGAGTGAGCTCTACGCCACCGCAACGAGTAAGCTGAAGGATCACGGAATCACCGCCGACGGTGTGCGTCTGGATCTTGACGCAATGCAGGCTCGTAAGCGCTCGGTGGTGGAACAGCTTACCGGTGGAGTGGCACAGCTGATGAAGGGCCGCAAGGTCACGGTAGTGCACGGCACGGCGAGTCTGGTACGGCCGGCCAAGGGCGCCACCCCGGAGGACGTGCACACCGTGCAGGTGTCCACCGGCTCCGGCGAGGAGCAGTTGCGGGCAACGCACGTGATCCTGGCAACCGGAAGCGTGCCTATCGAGCTACCGTTCATGCCATTTGACGGCACCACAATCATCTCCTCTACTGAAGCGCTCGAGTTGGCCGCAGTCCCGGACCATCTGGTAGTAGTAGGCGCCGGAGCCATCGGGTTGGAGCTCGGCAGCGTATGGGCGCGACTTGGATCACGCGTAACGGTTGTCGAGATCATGCCGGAGATCCTGCCGGGGTGGGACGAGCAGGTGGCAAAGACGATGCGGCGGGAGCTGAGCAAGCAAGGCATGGAGTTCGTGTTGAAACACAAGGTAACCGCTGCAGAGGTCGACGATGGCACAGTAGAGGTTACGATTGAGCCACCCCAATCGGAGCCCATCACTTTAAGCGCTCAGAAGGTCCTGGTTGCCGTCGGACGCAGGGCGTACTTCGATCAGCTTGGCATTGAGGAGTATGGCGTCAAGCTGGACGGCGAGCGCCGCCGCGTCGCAGTTGATGAGCATTACCGCACCTCGGTAACCGGGGTATATGCCATTGGCGACCTGATCCACGGCCCCATGCTGGCGCACAAGGCGGAGGATGAGGGGATTGCATCGGTTGAGCGAATGGCCGGGATTGCAGGCCACGTGAACTATGACACCATCCCGGGCGTGGTCTACACGCACCCGGAGGCGGCGTCTGTTGGCATGACTGAGGCCCAGCTCAAGGAAGCCGGCACTGAGTATCGCAAAGGAACCTTCAACTTCGCTGCCAACGGGCGTGCGCTCGCGCTTGGCGAGTCAGGCGGGTTTGTGAAGATTCTGGCGGACGCGGCCACTGACCGCGTCCTGGGTGCCCATGTCGTGGGGCCCTGGGCCAGCGACCTCATTGCGGAGCTGACTACAGTGATGGAGTTCGCCGGAAGCGCGGAGGACGTGGCACGTATTGTCCATGCCCACCCAACCTTGCCGGAGGCAGTGCGGGAGGCGGCGCTTGCCGTTGACCGGCGGGCAATACATAGTCTGTAACGGCTGAGTGAAGAGAGACACCGGAGGAGAGATGGACAACAAACCGACGTATGCTAAAGGATTGGAAGGCGTTATCGCCGCGGAAAGCACGATTTGCAAAATCGATGGAGAGAACGGAAAGCTCTACTACCTGGGCTACTCGATAGACGACCTTGTTGAGCACTGTAGCTTTGAGGAGGTCACCTACCTGCTACTCTACGGCGAGCTCCCAAACAAGCGGCAGCTGGATGCATTCAGTATCCGCATGCGTGCGGGACGCGAGCTGCCGCCACCAGTGATTGAGATGATCCGCAACTTCCCCGCCGACGCGCATCCCATGGAGTTGCTCCAGTCGGTGATCTCCTATCTGTCCAGCTATGTGGAGCACAGGATCCATCACGGCCCCACGTGCAACTGCAGAGACACACTGCACCAGTTGGCGGAGATTGCAACCGCCATTGCGACGCTGCATCGCTTCCGTGAAGGAAAGCAATACCTCACGCCCCGTAAGGATCTCTCGCACGGCGCGAACTTCCTGTACATGCTTCGCGGGGAGGAGCCTGACCCGCTTGAGGGTGAGATCATGGACAAAGCCCTGATCCTTCATGCGGAGCACAGTCTCAACGCCAGTACGTTCACGGCACGGGTGGTTGCCAGCACCATGTCCACGTGCTACTGCTCAATCTCCGCGGCCATGGGAGCGTTGTACGGCAGCTTACACGGCGGAGCCAATGAGCGGGTTATGAACATGGTGGACAAGATTGGCTCCAAGGACAATGTGGAGCAATGGGTACACGACGCGCTTGACAACAAGCGCAAGATCATGGGCATGGGCCACCGTGTCTATCGCGCCAAAGACCCGCGCAGCATCATCATGGAGAACTACCTGGAGCAGCTTGCAGACAATAACGGAGACCGGACCTATCTGGAGATGCTCAAGGAGATTGAGCGCGTGTTCCGCGCCAGGATGGAGGAGAAGGGCAAGCCGATCTACCCAAATGTGGACTTCTTCTCAGGGGCCGTCTACCGGATGCTGGGCATCCCGACCCATCTGTTCACCCCCATCTTTGCAATGGCGCGCGCCTCCGGCTGGCTGAGCCACGTCCTGGAGCAGCGTTCGGACAACCGCATCTTCCGTCCCAAGGCGTTGTACACCGGAAGTGAGGGACGCACCGTGGGGCCGCTCGCGGAGCGGTAGGCGGGGCCAAACCGGGGCCGGCGGAACGGTGGGCGGTGAGCCCGGGCAGCCGGGCTCACCTGTCCGGACTCACCTATCCGGGCTGGTAGAAACTCTCCAGCTCCGTCACGCCCTGCTTGACGTGTTCTGCGGAGCTATCGAGCGCCGCCTTCTCCTCTTGAGAGAGATCCAGCTCCATGATCGCTTCCACACCATTCTTTCCCAAGATGATAGGAACGCCCAAGAAGATGTCGCGGTGTCCGTACTCACCGCGAAGATAGGCAGAGGCCGGAGCCAGCCGTTTCTCATCTTTGACAATCGCCTCAACCATCTTCGCCACGCTCGCCGCCGGGGCGTAATAGGCGCTGCCCTTCTTGAGGTAGTTGACAATCTCCCCACCTCCGGTACGCGTTCGGTCCGTCAATTCGGTGATCTCTTCCTTGGTGAGCAGCTCACCAAGGGGAATCCCGCCAACGGTGGTGTAGCGGGGCAGCGGAACCATGCTGTCGCCGTGACCGCCAAGTACCATGGCGCTGACATCGCTGGGCAGAACGCCAAGCCGCTCCGCGATGAAGTAGCGGAAGCGGGTGGAGTCTAGGATGCCCGCCATCCCAACCACTCGTTTGAGGGCAAACCCTCCCTCCCGGAGGAGCACCATTGATATCACGTCCAGCGGATTGGCAACCGCCAGCACAATAGCATTGGGAGCATATCTCGCAATGTTCTGGGCGGCGGTCTTGGCGATGCCCACGTTGGTCTTGAGCAGATCCATACGGTCCATGCCGGGCTTTCGTGCAACGCCGGCGGTATGCACCACAACATCGCTCCCCTCGATTGCGGAGTAGTCATTGGTGCCGGCAATACGGACATTGTACCGGCGGAGAGGCGCAGCGTGGAGGAAGTCCAGCGCCTTACTCTGCGGCAGACCCTCCACCACATCAATCATGACAATATCCGCGATGTTCTTCTCAGCAATGTAGTAGACTGCGGTGGCTCCCACGTTGCCCGCACCGATGACTGATACCTTATGCATCATACCCCCCTACGCTTCCAGCACCGCCCGCAGGTCTGCTGCCGACTTCATAAACTGATCCAACTCTCCTGCTGAGAGCTGCGGCTCCAATACGCGCTGAACCCCTCCCTCGCCAATGACGGCAGGAAGGCTCATGGCAACTCCCTCAACCCCGTACTGGCCGGTTAGCGGGAGGGAGACGGACATGATGTGGTGCATATTCCTGATAACTGACTCAGCAAGATCAGACGCAGCCGCGGACGGCCCATAGTAGGCGCTTGCACGCTGTGCCATGGTCACTATCAGGTCGCCGGCACTCCGGGTCTCCTGGAAGAGTGACTCGAGACGCTCGGAGCCCATGAGCATGTCCACCGGCACACCGGAGACCGACGTATACCGGCGAAGCGGGATCATGTCCGTTGAGTGGCGACCGATGACAAGCGCGGAAACGTCCTCCATGGTGACGTCCAGATCCCTCGCGACTAGAAACCGCAGACGGGTGGAATCGAGCACGCCGCCGAGCCCAACCACACGGTTCCACGGGAGACCGGACACAGTGGCAAAGCGTTGCGTCAGCATGTCAACCGGCTCGGTTGCAATCACAACGGTTCCGGAGAACTCCGATAGCTGCTCGGCAATCTCATCTATGATGGCTCCGTTCTTGGAGTACAGATCCTCTCGCTTCATTCCAGGCTCTCTGACCGCACCCGCCGCCACCATGACGAGCGAACACTGCAGGAGATCACCTGACGCGTCGGTTCCCCGTATTCCGTGCTGATATCCCCTAATTGGCGCGGCTTCCATCATATCCAGCGCCTTGCCCATAGACAGGCCCTCCTGCTTGTCATACAGGATCACGTCTGCAACCTGCTTCTCTGCTGCAAAGAAGGCCGTGTTGGCTCCAACATTTCCGCTGCCGATTATTCCTATTGCCGCCATGATACCCCTCTGTACTCGAGCTCGGTTTGAATATACTCAGCCCCTTGGCCACCGTCATCTCCGGCACCCGGCTGCTGCCCGCGTGCCGGCAATTCTTGTCCGCCGCACGCGCCGGCAGTATAGTTAGCCCGGTCGTCACCGACTTCAATCAGGAGTTTGCGTATGGAAGACAGCCGGCTCGAATCCGATTCAATGGGAGAGGTCGCCATCCCTGCCTGGGCGTACTGGGGGGCCCAGACCCAGCGCGCGGTAGAGAACTTCGCGGTATCCCCATACCGTATACCGGTTTCTCTCATCAGAGCATTAGCGGTAGTGAAGAAGAGCGCCGCAATCGCAAACCGCGAGCTCGGCACGGTGGATACGGGATTGGCCGACGCAATCATCGCCGCAGCTGACGAGCTGATGGACGGACGATGGGATAAGCACTTCCCCATTGATGTTTTCCAGACCGGGAGTGGCACGAGTTGGAACATGAACACCAACGAGCTGCTCGCAAACCGGGCGAATGAGATGTTGGGCTCTCCGCTCGGAGCCCGCTCGCCGGTCCATCCCAACGATCACGTCAACCGCGGGCAGTCGAGCAACGACGTGATCCCCACCGTGCTCCATGTGGCCAATCGAACGGTGCTCCCGACTCTTGTGGATGCGGTTGGGAAGCTCCATGCCGCGTTCGACGAACGCGCGCGCGCGTTCGCCTCTGTGGTGAAGCTCGGGCGAACGCACCTGCAAGACGCCGTTCCCATGACGCTCGGGCAGGAGTTCAGCGGCTATGCCACACAGATGGCAAAAGCCGCTGAGCGCCTCGAGCGCACGTATGGCAATCTGGAGGAGCTCGCGTTAGGCGGCACGGCGGTGGGTACCGGTCTCAATGCACACCCTGGGTTCGCTGACACGGCGATTGCGGAGATCGCTCGGAGCACGGGGATCCCGTTTCGGGCGGCGGCGAATCGATTTGAGGCCATTGCGGCTCGCGACGCGCAAGTGGAATTGGCGGGGGCACTAAACGGTCTGGCAGTAGCGTTGATGAAGATCGCCAACGACCTACGCCTGCTGGCCAGCGGTCCCCGGGCAGGGCTCGGGGAGATCGAGCTCCCATCACTCCAGCCGGGAAGCTCCATCATGCCGGGAAAGATCAACCCCGTGATACCGGAGATGGTAATTCAGGTGGCCGCTCACGTCATGGGCCAGGTGCACGCAATATCGGTGGCCGGACAGCACGCGCCGCTGGAGCTCAACATGATGCACCCGCTGCTGGCACATGAGACGTTGACCGCAATCGCGCTGTTGCGAGAAACAGCACTCGCATTCGCCGAGCGTTGCGTTCGCGGCATCTCCGCCAACGCCGAACGCGCACGGTACTGGATTGACTGGTCGCTCGCGCTTGTTACACCTGTTGCCACGCGAATTGGATACGACAAGGCCGCAGAGTTGGCACATAGGGCCTACCACGAGGGGCGTCCCATTCGGGATGTGCTCATTGAGGCGGCACTCTTGCCGGAGGATGAGATTGACCGGCTGCTTGATCCGGGAAGTATGGTATGATGCGGGAACGAAGGGAGGCACCGCGATGAAGAAGTACGTATGCAACGTCTGTGGCTACATCTATGATCCGGCGGAAGGCGATCCTGACGGTGACATACCAGAAGGCACGCCATTCGAGGAGCTCCCGGACTCGTGGGTTTGTCCTGTTTGCGGGGCGCCCAAGGAAGAGTTCAGCGTCGAGGAGTAGCGCTCGGGGGCGCCCGGCCTCGGTTTATGCGCGGATGCGAAGCGCTTCCTCTACGTGGGCCCTGAAAACGGGGCGTGATACGGGCTTTGCCAATGCCCGCGTGAACGGAGCTTGTTTCAGAATACTTGCATGCTCGACAAGCTCTATGTTCCCGGTCAGAAAGATGATGGGGACCGGCATCTCTTTGCGAAGCTCCTCGGCGGCCTGAATGTCGCTCATGGCACTTCGCAGAAATTGTGGGAGAGGTGCTGGACAATGACAAACGCCATGCCGGTTTCACCCGGCATCTTGGAGAAAAGCTTCTGGATTGCGTCTAGCCGGCTGTCGGGGCGTCGCAGCGGGCAGCTACGATCCGGGCAGATACATCTTATACATCCGCGACTGCTCGAAGGAACCTTCACTCACAAAGAACGGCCTGAGCCCGTCAGGGACCAGCAGGAGCGCGTCTCCGGTCACATAGAACGAATCCTTCGGCATACCGCTGCCAATGTGAAAGAGGTGGTTCACCGCTTCACTCACAACGGTTGCGGTGTCTCCGGAGCTGCGGTATGTGGTGCTCCCTACATGAAGCGCAAGACGCCAGGTCACCGGAGCCAGCCGGCTTAGGTGATCGGCGTTGAGGATCACCTTATTCAGCATCATTCGGAAGCAAGAGTTCGCCGGCTCGGTGTTCTCCTCATGGTAGGGAAAGAGAAGAATTCCCTCTTCCTCTTTCCACATATAGACGCGTCCGCCAATTGGGGCAACATACCGAGAGACAAGGTCCTTGAAGGCTGTGCGACTGTCGTGCGTCGCGCGGTCCGTGGATTCGCGGTGCTTGCCGGTGATTGGATCAACGCCGGCGTAGAGCATGACAAAACGGTACTCGGATCCGTCACAAATGGTATCCCAGTCCAGGCGATCAACGTCCATCGGCCCCTGGACCTCACGGGGAGCCGGGGAGGAGGGGTGATCCGTAGCAGCGGGTTCCGCCCCTTCCCGAAAGGCGAGTGCGCGCCGTACTCGGGCATTTGAGAGGCCCACCGAAAGAACACGCTCATCCACATAGTCACACGCTCCCAGGTAAAAGAGTTCCGCGATGTCCTCAACCGTGCGCTCGATATCAAGAATGGCAAACCGTACCTCCGCCGAGTGCAGGCGGTGGAGCAATCGGCGGAGCTCGGCGCGCTCGAATCCCGCCACGTCCAGGTACACCATGCAGAGCTCACCGAACGAACCGTGGTCCAGGCCGGCCACTGACAACTGCTCAACCGAGAAGGAACCACTTCGGTCCAGCGCCTGGAAGTACTCGAGCAATTCAGGACGATCCGAGCATACGGTAATGGTCACCGGCCCGCTCCGTTTCCTACCCAGTACTGATGCAGCGCAACGTTCGGTTCCGGCTGATAGAGCGTGAACTCCTCCGCGATGAGCGCCTCAATGGTGGCATATACCGTCTCAGTGACGGTGAGGACGTTTGCCTTCCCATACTCATGATCTATGTGCCAGAGCCGCTGTACCGTATCCGAGTTGTATGGTGCCCCGCCGGACTGATACTCGCACGGGCCATTGTGGACGGTCATCCGGACTTTGAGACCACCATCGAGCGGCCGGTACAGAGCGTTATACATGAACAACTCGTGAAGTAACTCCATCCCGGCAAGTACGGCGCGCCGATTGCGTTCAGTGAACGCGAACGCGGCAATCCCACCGTCTCCCTCCCATCCCCAGAGGCGTCCGTTCCTCCGTTCAGCGCAGAGTTGCAGGCGTGAGCGCAGCTGATCATACAGCGGCTGGACCGCATGCCGCCCATGCTCACGAACCAGACGGGAGTTCCCCACAATGTCAACTCCCAGGAACGCCATCACGTAGCTCTCACCTTCGTGCAAGACCCCCCAGTTGCGAGTCTTGCGGACCCCGGCTTCGACCAACTGCTTATTATCGTTCATCATCGGGAATGTTTGGGATACAACATAA
>CAYTGY010000084.1:0-11464 GCA_964437265.1 uncultured Spirochaetaceae bacterium
CCGCTGTACGTCAGCTCCATCATAATTCTGCCGCTGGTGGTTGAGGATCGCATCTTGGGCGTCATGTCCGTGGTCTGCCGCACGCTGGGCACGTACTTTGATGACAACGACTTTGACCGGTGTCGGGTGTTCGCTAAGTATGCATCGCTAACGCTTGAGAACCTCAACACCTACATCCAGATTCTTGAGAAGCGTGAGAATGAGCCGGAAGTCGGCATTGCGGCGGAGATCCAGCAGAAGTTGGTTCCCACCCGCGTCCCCTCGTTCGGCGGCTCTGAGATTGCGGCGTACACGCAGCCTGCTCGCGGTGTTAGCGGTGACTACTTTGATGTCATTCCGCTCAACGGAAGTGGCAAATGCGCGCTGGTGATCTGCGATGTCGCCGGCAAAGGCGTCCCTGCCTCCTTGGTCATGGTGATGATCCGGACCATTATCCACTTGATAGCCAGTGACAAGCGCAGCGCTAAGGCCATGGTCACGTGGATCAATCGTGGTATCGCCGGGCAGATCGACATTGACAGGTTTGCAACCTTGTCCGTAGTGACCTTTGATCCGGAGACGCGGTCGCTGACCTACGCAAACGCCGCCCACCACCCGGCCCTGGTGCTGCGAAGCGCGTCGGGTCAGGTTGAGAAGCTGGACACCGAAGGGCTTCCCATTGGGCTTGAACGTCAGGGTGACTACGGAGAGACTACGACGACGCTTCAGCCCGGCGATCTGGTGATGCTCTACACTGACGGCATTGTTGAAGCGTTGAACGCGAAGAACGAACAGTACGATGAGGAGCGGCTCTTCAAGGCGTTCCTGGAACACGGGGACAAGCCGCCGAGCACGATTGTTGAGGCCATCAAGTCCGATGTGCAAGAGTTCGTGGGGGGAGCCAAGCAGCATGATGATCAAACACTCTTGGTGCTAAAGGCGGTCTGAGACCCACTATGAGGAATCCATGCAAATCAACCTGAAGAAGCACAATAACGCGATCGTTGTCGAACTGGAGGGGGAGATCGACCTCTTCCACTCTAGGATTCTCAAGGAACAGTTCAACAAGCTTGTCAACGCCAACGTGCAGAAGATCTGCGTTGATTTTGACAAGGTCACCTATATTGACAGCTCCGGTGTTGGCGCGCTTCTCTACATGTTTTCTGAGTCGCGCGCGAAGGCGTTGGGGCTGGTCTATAGCGGTATCAAGGGGTCTGTTCGTCGCGTTATTGAGCTGACCAAGCTGACGAACTATCTCCCACTGGAGGACGACCTCCAGGCGGGATTGGCGCGACTGGAGGCGTAGGAGTGAACGATGAGTGATGAACCGGCGGTACTGCGTGCTGATTCCAGCGACCCGCTGTTTGATCGCGAGGGTATGTTTCACAAGAAGTTCCCGAGCGACTACCGACAGGTCCGATACTTCGCGTTGCTGATCATTCAGAAGGCACCTCCGGAGATCAAGGAAGTCAACCTCCTGGAGCAGCAGGTGTGCGAACTGTTGCGGAATGCGATCAAGCATGGGAACAAGGGTGACAAGGAAAAGCCCGTAGAGGTGTGGTACGCCTTTGGCTCCGACCGCGCTCACATCATTGTGCAGGATGAGGGTGAGGGGTTTCAGGACCTCGAGCGATGGAACGAGTTCCATCGCAAACGGGCGGAGTGTCTGCGGAACGAGGACTACTTGGAGCTCGCCAACTACGTCTCCTATCGCACTGAAGACAGCGATGAGGAAGACGGCGGCAATGCACTCTTTGCGGCGCTCGAGTATTGGGACGCCGGCATGGTCTTCTCTGATGAGCGGAACGCCGTAGCCGCCGCCCGGCACTTCTCCAGCAAGCGGTTTGGTGTGCCTCTGGCGGAGATCGCTGAGACCGCCCAGTAGCGCGTCCAATCCGGGGTTCTGGTGTAGGATGATCCCGGGAGGCTGTGAATGGATTCTGTCTTACTTAGGCCGGCCGGAAGCGCCGGACGGGATTTTGTGCCGGCGCAGTACCGCGACTCCAGTCACGCGGACATGGAGGTGCGGGACGCGCAACTGGCCTCACTACTGGGCGACGTTCCCAGATGGCGCCAACTCAAGTCGGATGAGATTGCAACGCTCGTGGAGAACGGCAATCGCGCCGACGACTGGTTCGGTGTACTGGTGGCAGATCCGTTCGCCCCTCATCGCGTGCGCAATACGACATTTCACGGCCTGGTTCGGATCTGTTCGCTCCAGGATGCCGTGCTGGAGCACCACGATCTGCAGCTGTCGATTGGCATCACCAACAGCCGGCTGGTAAGCTGCGACATTGGCCCGGATGTTGCCATTCATAATGTGGCCTACATGGCGCACGTTGTTGTTGGCCCGCGTTGCATCCTCTTCAACATCAACGAGCTCCACACCACCAACCATGCGAAGTTCGGAAACGGCATACTGACCCACGGTGAGTCGGAGGATGTGCGGATCTGGCTTGACGTGATGAATGAGTCAGGGACCAGACGGATCCTGCCCTTTGATGGAATGATCCCGGCGGATGCATATCTGTGGGCCAAGTACAGAGACGATGCGCCGTTACAGGCTGCGTGCATTCGGATGACCGAGGAGCGGTTTGATGCGCGGCGTGGCTACTATGGTACGGTGGGCGAGCAGACGGTCATCAAGCATTGCCGGATCTTGAAGGACGTGAAGATTGGCGCCCACGCATACGTCAAGGGTGCGAACAAGCTCAAGAACCTGACCATCAACTCCTCTGCGGAAGAGCCCACCCAGATTGGCGAAGGCGTGGAGTTGGTGAATGGCATCGTAGGATACGGGTGCCACATCTTCTACGGCTGCAAGGCCGTCCGATTCGTAATGGGGCGGAACTCGAACCTCAAATACGGGGCGCGTCTCATTCACTCGTTTTTGGGAGACAACTCGACAGTCTCCTGCTGCGAGGTTCTCAACAATCTGATCTTCCCGGCGCACGAGCAGCATCACAACAACTCGTTCCTTGTTGCCTCAGTTGTCATGGGGCAGAGCAACATTGCCGCGGCTGCCACGATTGGATCCAACCACAACAGCCGTGCCAACGATAATGAGGTGCAGGCAGGCAGGGGATTCTGGCCGGGTCTGACAACCTCTCTCAAGCACTCAAGCCGGTTTGCGTCCTTTGTGTTGCTGGCAAAGGGAGACTATCCGGCGGAGCTGGATATCCCGCTCCCGTTCTCCCTGGTGAATAACAACGTCCATGATAACCGCCTGGAGATCATGCCCGCGTATTGGTGGATGTACAACATGTATGCCCTGATCCGCAACGCGTGGAAGTTCCATCAGAGAGACAGCCGCGTACACCCGGTACAACGGATCGAGTTCAATGCACTTGCGCCGGATACCGCGGAAGAGATGGTAAACGGCCTCCGGCTTCTAGAACGATGGACCGGGCAGGCCGCGGCTCCCGGCGGTGATGATGCGGAATTGGAGCGCGGTCGGGGCCTACTCCGTGGCGATTTGCCGTGGCCTGAGCGACTGCTGGTATTCGCCGATGGCATCGAGAAGTCGCATCGGCCCGTGGTAATCCTCAAGCCGCGCGACGCCTACGTGGCGTATTGCCAGATGCTGCTCACCTACGCCGTGAACCGGCTCATGGAGTATCTTGACGCTCAGCCCGGCTTGACGTTTACGCGGGCGGGCGTGGCGCTGGACGTTCCGCGGGAGACCGCCTGGGTGAACCTGGGTGGTCAGTTGGTCCAAGAACGCGATGTTGACACGCTGCGGGCTATGATTGGTGCCGGCGAGTTGGCCGGCTGGGATCAGGTCCACGCTCACTACCACCGGCTGTGGGATGAATACCCGTTGCGGACCTACGAGCATGCCTACGGGATCATCCGGGACCTGCTTGTTGGCTCTCCGGTACTGGACGGTCCCGGGATGCCCTCCTGGGGCACGCTGCTGGACCGCGCGCAGCAGTTGCAGCAGTTAGTGTGTGACCGGGTGTACGAGTCGCGCCGCAAAGACTACGACAATCCGTTCAAACGTGTGACGTTCCGCAACCAGGAAGAGCTGGATGCCTCTGTTGGAGCGGTGGAGCAGAACAGTTTTGTCCGGCAAGTGCGCGAAGAGACCGCTGAGTTTGCGCGTCGTGCCGAACGCCTCCGTGGTCGTTCCTGAGGGCTCCGTCCGCGGCGCGGATTGCACGATGACGGCATACGCCGTATCATGCTCGGACATGATTCACGGAAACGCAATCGTAGGGCAATCCGGAGGTCCCACTTCCGTCATCAACGCCTCGCTTGCCGGCGTGATAGACGGCGTACGACAGGCGCCACAGATTGGACGCCTATACGGTATGCGGTATGCGGTTGAAGGGTTTCTTGGCGGCCTGGTGACAGACCTGACCGAGCTTCCGCCCAATCTGACCGAGCGGCTCAAACTCACGCCCGGCAGCGCGCTTGGGTCCTGCCGCTACAAGCTGACCGATGATGACGTACCGCAGGTTCTCAGGCGGCTGGAGGAGCGTGAGATCCGGTACCTCTTTCTCATTGGCGGCAACGACACCATGGACACGGTCCACCGCATTGAGGCATACGCAAGAGCGCGCGGATATGAGCTTCGCGGTGTGGGGATTCCCAAGACCGTGGACAACGACTTGGCCGGAACGTACTTCACTCCCGGCTTCCCGAGTGCCGCGCGCTACATGGCGCTCTCCGTGCTTCAAGCGGGAATCCTGGCGCGGGATATGCGCAGGGTGGACGATTTCGTGGTGTTTCAGACCATAGGCCGCGATGCCGGATGGCTCGCCGCGTCGACCACTCTGGCCCGCCGTCACCTGGGCGATCCGCCGCACCTGATCTACATGCCGGAGCGGGTGTTTGATCAGGATACGTTCCTGGCGGAGGTGCAACGGTTGCACGCCGCCCACGGGTTCGTCTCCATTGTCTGTGGAGAGGGCATCACCTTCGCCGACGGAACGCCGGTCTCCGCCTCCCAGACCACCGACCGGTTTGACAACGTGGAGTTCGGTGCTATGGGAGGAGGCAGCGTGGCGCTGAACCTGCACCGCATGATCACCAGTGAGTTCGGCTTTCGCGGCGAGTTTCAGATAACCGAGTCGTTGCCGATGTGTGCTGCCGATCGCGCAGTGGCCCGCGACCGCGAGGCGGCATACGCGTGCGGTCAGGAAGCCGTTTGCCGTGGCTCTGAGGACGTGACGGGCGTGATGGTCACCATTATGGAGTCGAACGAGGCAGACGTCGCGTGGCCGACCGGCACCATACCGCTTGACCATGTGGCTCGCCAGACTCGTCCCGTGCCGGACGACTACCTCAGCTCTGATGGGACCGACGTCACCGAGGCGTTCGTACGGTACGCGGCGCCACTGGTGGGTCCAATGCCTGAGTACATCCGACTGGAGGAACCCGTATGACGGAGAATCAACCGTACGCGCGATACGCGCTGACGCGCGAGATGCTCGAGACTCCCGGCCTGCTTGCGAAGTACCGTCTCCCGGATCTCTCTGAGATCCGGGCCGTCATTGAACGCCGCGGGCGGGTCATGTTCACCGGCGAGGGTTCCAGCCGGATCTTCCCGGCAAAGAACGCCATCTACCGGGCGCGGCGCTCAGGCACTACCCTGGCGACGGCAACCGACGGGGCTCGTCAGGCAGCCGAATACCCGTTGAGCGACTACGTGGTGATTGCCGCCTCGAATAGCGGCGCCACCAAGGAGGTCGCCCAACTGGCGCGGAAGCTGAACCAGGAGGGGCATGGCGCATTCTATGGCGTCACCGCGCATCCGGACTCTCCGCTTGCCAACGCCGCGGCCCACGCGTTTGTGCTTGACTGTGGAGCGGAGGAGGCAGTCGCCGCCACCAAAAGCGTTGCCGAGCAGGCGCTTCTCTACCAGGTGCTCCTGGACTCGTCCATCGTCGATCCTCCCGAGGAACCGCGGGAGCTGAGCGCGGCGGTTGACACGGTGCTGCGAATGCAGCTTCCGGAGTCGATTGTGGAGCGTGTATGCACGGCCGGCACCATCTATTTTGCCGGACGAAATGACGGGGTGGCAGAGGAGCTCACGCTCAAGACCAATGAGATCACGCGGAAGAAGAGTGACTTTCTGGAGGGTACGTACGCGGTCCACGGGATTGAGGAAGTCATGGATTCCGGCGACGTGGTGATCTGGATTGATCCCTATCCGGAGGAAGTGGCAAAGTTCCGTGAGGTTCTTGCGGCTGGCGTTGGTCTTGAACTGATTGCCATCGCCACCGCGGAGATCGACCTGCCGGCGATTCGAGTTCCTTCAGCCGGAGTCTTTGACGGGTTCGTGCAGCTGGCCGCCGGCTGGAATCTGCTGGTTGAGGTTGGCCTGCGGCTTGGGGTGGACCTGGACCACGCAGTACGAGCCCGGAAGGTGGGAAACGCACTCTGACCTGCGGCGATTCCGGACATGCGAAACGGGATATACCAATGAGGTACCACGCTTATGGATCAACCAGACTACACTGCTGCCTTGACCCGGGAGCAGGTCATCGCCGCCGTGGAGGGCGACTACCCGCCGCGGATTCCGCTGGTGCGCGCCAAATGGTGGGGTGAGGGACTGGAGGAACAGTACGGAGCGGAGCTGGATCAGTTTGCCGCGGTTCCTGAGGATGTAGCGCACCTCTGGGTAGACAACCCGGTAGACCCATCGCGGATGAACCTGTCGTGGTTGTGGCGTACCGACGGTGCACACGACTCCCGCGCGGTCGTTGATGACTGGTCAAAGCTGGACGAGTTTCTGGCGAAGTTACCGGATCCCGCCACGGACCCCGCGTGGGGTGCCCTGGAGCGCCAGGCTCAGGAAGCGCATCAGGAAGGGCGGTACGTGCTGTGGGGTTTCTGGAACCTCTTCTTTGAGCGCCCGTGGATCATCCGGGGAATGGAGAACCTCATGGTGGACTACTACAGGAGGCGACCCCGGAGGGCGTGCGGCAGGAGGTGCGATTCCTGATTGACACCTTCGACCGTCCCGACGGACGGACGTGCATCGCGGCCGGAAACGGGATAGTCGGCGGAACGCCGATTGAAAACATCCACGCCTTTTTGGACGAATCGCTCCGCTACGGAGCGCTCCACCGCCGACGCCCGCAGCACCGGAGGAAGATGGTCATGACCCCGCGCGAGATAGTCTATGCAACGCTTGATTTTGATGCACCCCCGCGCGTTCCGCGCGACATGTGGAGCCTCCCCTGGGCTGAGCAGCACTACGGGGAGGCGTTCCGGGCGTTGAGCGCGGAGTTCCCCAATGATGTTGTTGGCGCGCCGCAGCGGCTCGCCCGCCCAACGGTCTCGCGGGGGCACGCGTACACGGCCGGTACCTTTGTTGACGACTGGGGAGCGGTGTTCACGCAGGCCGTGGACGGGATTATTGGCGAGGTGAAGCATCCGCTGGTCACCGACGATGCGTGGGAAGATCTGTCGCGCGTGCATATTCCGGTGGAGCGCCTCACCTTTGACAGAGACGCAGTGCGGGCGTTCTGCGCGGAGAGCGATCGGTTTGTGCTGTCGGCGCTCATTGCGCGTCCGTTTGAGCAGCTGCAGTTCATCAGGGGAACGGAGAATCTCTATATGGATCTGATGGATCCGCCTGACGGCCTGCTCTCGTTCCTGCGGCAGATGCACGCGCACTACTGTGAGTTGGCGGAGGCATGGGCGCGTACGGAGGTAGATGCGCTGGTGATCATGGATGACTGGGGGGCGCAGAATGCGCTGCTCATCAATCCTGAGATCTGGCGGGAGATCTTCAAGCCGCTCTACCGTGACTATGTCAGGATTGCGCATGAGCACGGCAAGCGCATCTTCATGCACTCAGACGGGCACATCCTTGCCATCTACCCAGACCTGATCCAGATAGGCATTGACGCGCTCAACTCGCAGCTCTTCTGCATGGGAGTAGAGAACCTGGAGCAGTTCGCGGGGAAGATCACCTTCTGGGGAGAGATCGATCGGCAGCACCTTCTGGTGGACGCTTCTGAGGATGAGGTCCGGGATGCCGTCCGTTCCGCCTATCACCGGCTTTACCGCAACGGAGGCTGCTTTGCCCAGTGCGAGTTTGGCGCAGGCGCACGAATAGAGAACGTCCGAACCGTTTTCCAGACCTGGGCGGACGTGACCTCCGAGTAGCCGGTCACTCCTCTATCATGCTTACCCGTCGCACACGCGCCGAAGCCCCCGCCTCAGGGTGAATCAGTAGCGTAACCACCTCAAACGCTCCGAGCTCCACCGGCTCGCTGATGCCCAACGCCGGGATCTCAAGAACCGTGGACCGCGGTGTGCCGGTTGGCTCAAAGAGCCTGACCACATACCCGCCGTTCTCACCGCGCTTGAGCGCGCTGAGCTGTACCGCGTCATCTGAGAGGGTGATCACCGGCTGCCGCGCGGCGCTCCCGGGACGGCTTCCGTCCGAATGCGGCGATGGGTAGAGCATGAGCAAGAACGGGTGCTCGCCGTATGCACACGCCTCACGGTCCACCGCGGCAAGACGGTCCGCGGCGGGACCGGCCGATATCCAGAAGCTGAAGTGACGCTCGCCCTGATCCATCCGCGGGGTGAAGCGGTCTTGCGGGATAGGCGGCTCACCCGAGTCGACCGGTAGGCCTGAGTACGCGGGCGAACGAAGGAGCGTCAGACGAAGCTCGTCCCCCTCCATGCTGCATCCGTAGGTGCCGTCGTTGATCACCGTGAGCGCGAGCGCTTCGCCGTTCACCGCTGTGCCGGGTTGCGCTACCGCCACCCACCGTTGGGCCACCTGCTCCTCACCATCCACCCGCAACCGCTGTACGCCGAACGCGGTTTGACCCAGGAACCGGCGCTCCGTCCCGGAGAGGCGTCCATGCAGCGGAAATGCCAGCTTGAGCATAGACCGCTTCTCCGTCCAGAGGACCCGGACACCCACCTCAATGGCGTGACCGGATTTTGGAAGGTAGTAGGTGAGGACCAGACTCGAATGCGCGTAGACAAACACCGCCTCTACCACCGTTCGCACGGGTCCGTCCTCAATGACGCGGACCGGTTTGAGCTCCGGCGACTGTACACCGCAGATCTGGGCAGTCTGTGCCGGGCTCGCCGGCCGGAAGGCTCCGGCGACATCCCTGAAGGAGCGGCCGCGGCTTTCCCATGCGTCATCGCTATCGCGGAGTACCAGTGGTACGGGCCCGGGCCGTCCAATCACCTCGTTCCCGTCTACCGCAAATGACTCAATCAGCCCGCTCTTCGTACTGATGACCACGTGGTACTCCGCTGTGGACACCGTGATGTTGCCGTGTGCATCCGGCTGTATCTGCGGTCGCGGCCGCTCTGGGAGCCCCTCGGGAACGCAGTCAAATCGGGAGATGGACGCCGCAGGTAGCGTGGCAGAGAGGATCATCCGCTTTCGCCAATCAGTTCCCACGGAGCTGGACTCTTTCTCAAACTGGACCGGTACCTCTTGGGTTGGATCGCCGCCGGCGGTCTGGCGCACGCGGTAGCTGGTGAACACGCCGGTGCGGTTCTGCCCGGCGGGCTGGAACTCCACCTGGAATGTCCCGGTTACCGGATACGGATGGGGGTTGTAGGCGAAGATGGGGATCGCCCCTTCCGCCGGATCGGCCTCCCCGCGGCAGAGCGCGAACATGGCCGCGGCTCGGACCCGCGAGACGGTATCAAGGCCGCGTCCTAACCGTGCGAGCGAGGCCTCCTCCACCGCGGGGATGCTGCTTCCCGGCAGGATGTCGTGAAACTGACAAAACATGAGATCCTTCTGAGCGTGCTCAAGCTGCTCAGTCGCATATCCGGGCCCGGCGGCAAGCTCCGCCTGAACGCACATCTTCTCTGTTCCGTAGAGCTCGTTTTCCAGACGCCGGTGGAGCTGCTTGATCCGGATCTGAGAGGTGTAGCACCCGGGAGCCCACGGGTTGAGGTGGTCCGCGTGTTGCGGCAAGTCCAGCGCAGCAACAACCGCCGCCGCGTCCGCCTCCGTGGTTGACGCCTGGAGGATTGGAGAACCGGCCTCACGGAGCCGCGCGCTGAAGTAGGCCCTTAGATCCGAATGCATCACATGCGCGCCCGCGGCCTGATCCGCGAGCTCAGTCATGAGCTTCCCAATTGCCGCAAGGTCCTCACGTGACGGGCCACCACCGTGGTTGCCAATCCCCCACAGCACCATGCCCGCACCGTGCTCCATCCCTTCATTCAGGTACTTGCGTATCTTTGGCACCGCGTCTCCCGCGCTGGTCAGGTAGTGGCCGTAGGCGCGGTGCCCCACCACCGCTGAGCCGTCAAAGCCCACCCAGGTGAACTCCTCCGCGGGAAGGTTCAGGTCTTCCGCAAACGGTCTGCAGAAGACGTAGGAATGGTAGCCGCACTTGGCGAGTATCTGGACCAGACCGCGGCTGTGACCAAAGGGATCAAAGTTGATTGCGGTAGTCGGCCGTGCGCCGAACTTCTGCTGGAAGTAGCGGCGGCCATACAGCGCCTGGCGTATGAAGCTCTCTCCCGACGGCAGATTGCAGTCAGGCTGGAGGTACCAGCCGCCCATGATATGCCAGCGTCGCTGAGCCACCAGTCGCTGAATCCGTGCAAAAAGCGGCGGATCGAACTCCTCGACCCACTCGTAGAGCACGGCCTCGTTGTGGTTGAACACAAACCCATCGTATTGTTCGCAGAAATCCGCGGCGATGCGAAACGTCGAGAGAGCTTCGGCGGCTCCCTCCTCCCACTGCCAGAGCCAGACGGGGTCCAGGTGAGCATTGCAGATCAGGTGGATTTCACGCATGCGCTCACCATGGCACAGCTCGGAGAAACTGTCACGAAGAATGTGCACACGGTTCGTAACAACGCCCGGCGGTGACACTCGCAGGGCAAAACGCATATCATCCCGGCTGTGATTGTCATGAAGTTTGGGGGAAGCTCAATCGCTTCCGCTGCCAAGATCAACGCGGTTGCCGGGCTGGTGGCTGCACATCACTCGCGGGAGCCCGTAGTGGTGGTCTCCGCGCACGGCAAGACTACCAACCAGCTCATCCGCGCGGCGCAGGACGCCCTGGATGGCATAGCTGATGCGTCGGAAATTGCGCGCTACCACCGGATGTTGGTGCACGAGCTGGGCCTTGATGAAGCCATCATTGAGCCGCTGCTTACGGAGCTCCAGTCGTTTCTCCATGGCGTGCTGCTGATTCGTGAGCTCACGGACCGGACGCTTGACCAGATCATGTCCTTTGGCGAACGGCTCTCGACGCGCGTGGTGGCCGCCGCACTGCGGAGCGCCGGGATACCGGCGACCGCGGTGAACGCCTATGACATGGGGTTGGTGACCGACGCCCGCTACGGTTCGGCGTCGCCGTTGTCGGGGATCCATCCGGAGCTTGCGGGTAATCTGCGCGGCGTGGACGGGGTGCCGGTGGTGACCGGGTTTCTGGGGCGCACGGATGCGGGAGAGATCACTACGCTTGGCCGTTCGGGCTCGGACTTCACGGCGTCCATTGTGGGCGCCGCTGTTGGCGCTGAG
>CAYTGY010000085.1:0-11434 GCA_964437265.1 uncultured Spirochaetaceae bacterium
GCCGTGTACGTGATCACCTGGGCCCTGGAGCTGGTTGGGCAAGCGGTCTTCTGGGACCTCCGCTTCTCAGCGCTGGTTGGCGGAGTCGGGATGGGCGTCTTCGTGGTCGCCGCAATCGTGGCGATCTGGTAGGACGAGGGGCCGACCAGGCTCTACTCGCGTTCCAACTCCTCTTTCAGCGCCGCAAGCTCGTTGAGCGCGTCAATTGGGCGAAGGCTGTCCAGGTTCAGCGAGCGGAGCCGCTTGGCTACCACCTCTTCAGCGGGAAAGAGAAGACGTTGCGTTGTTGCCGGGAGCCGCTCCGGCGCCGGCGGCGTGTGCGCCGGCGCCGCGCGAGCGTGGTGCGACCGCAGGAGCTCCTCCGCCCGATCCACCACCGCCCGCGGGACGCCGGCTATTCCGGCCACATGCACGCCATAGCTCTCACTTGATGGGCCGGGCTGGATCTGGCGCAGGAACACGATCCGTCCGTCGCGCTCGCGGACGCGGAGAGAAAGGTTGTAGAATCCCGGAAGCCGCAGTGAGCTCAGCTCATGAAAGTGTGTAGCAAAGAGCGTGCGAGCCCCGGTATGGTGCGCCAAGTACTCCGCTACCGCCTGCGCGATTGCCACACCGTCTGACGTGCTGGTCCCTCTGCCGATCTCATCCATGATGACCAGGCTCTCCCTGCCGGCGGTTCGCAGTATGTATGCGGCCTCACTCATCTCCACCAGAAACGTGGATTCACCCCGGGCCAGGTTGTCGCTGGCGCCCACTCGGCAGAAGATGCGGTCAACCACGCCAATCCGAGCGCGCTCTGCGGGCACAAATGAGCCAATCTGTGCCATGAGCACGATCAACGCCGTCTGGCGAAGAATGGTGCTCTTCCCGGCCATGTTGGGTCCGGTGATCAGCGCGAAGCGGTGGTCACGCTCATCCAAGTTGAGCGAGTTGGGAACGAATGATCCGGCAGGAAGATGAGCTTCCACCACCGGATGGCGGCCGTGCTCAATGGAAAGCTCGGTTGACGCAGCAACCTCCGGTTGTACGTAGCCGCGAGCCCCGGCTGCGGCAGCCAGGCTCTGCAGCACATCAATCGCGGAAACAACGCGTGCCAGCGAGACCAAGGCGTCTACGTGCGCTGCCACCTGGGCTCTGACGCTCAAGAAGAGCGAGCGCTCCAGCTCAACGACCCGCTCCGCGGCTTCGTTGAGCTCGCTTTCGAGCTCGGAGAGCCGCTCCGTGGTGAACCGGTCGCAGCCGCTAAGACTCTGACGGGGGATGAAGTGCGCGGGAACCCGCGCGGCGTTTGCCTTTGTCACCTCAAGAAACCGGCCCAGGACGCGGTTGTGTCGCAGCTTGAGCGATGCAATGCCGCCGGCGCTTCGCTCCTCCTCCAGGTACTCGGCAAGGTAGGTCTCCGAATTGTCCTTGAGCGCCTGCAGCCGGTCCAGCTCATCTGAGTAGCCGGGTCTGATCATGCGCCCTTCGGTGAGAAGCGTTGACGGATCATCCAAGACGGCGCGCTCAATCAGGTCCGCCACCTGAGCCACGGCTGCTCGGAGGGTATCCGTAACCACGCCGGCCACTTCCGGGCTTTGGAGCTCCGTCGATGTGTCCTGCAACGCCTGCATCACCTCCAGAGACCGGCGCACGGTGGTTGCGACAGCCGTCAGGTCCTTCGCATGGGAGCGTTCCATTGCAAGCCGGCCGGCGAGCCGCTCAAGGTCGTGGATTCTATCAAGCATTTCCCGGACCGTATTCAAGAGCCGTTGGTTCTCAAAGAGCATCCGGACGTCACCCAACCGGTTCCGGATGTGCGTCACCTCTCGCAGCGGTGAGCGAAGCCACTGGACCAGCCGTCGCTTGCCCATGGGCGTCAGCGTGTGGTCAAGAACCTCAAGGAGGCTGTAGGCGGTTGTTCCGTCACGGAGGTTGCGGACAAGCTCCAAGTTGTCCTGGGTGTTCTCATCCAGTCCCACGAAGCTGCTCTCCTCGTAGGTGCTGACCGAGCGCAGGTGCGCAAGGAGCGGTTGTGCGGTGTCTTCAAGATACTCCATGAGCACCGCTGCCGCCGCCGGTGTCACCGACTGATCGCCGATGCCGAACCCCTTGAGGCTCTGAACCCCAAAGTGACGCCGCAGCCGCCCTACTCCGTCCTGAACGTTGAAGCTCCAGTCCGGAATGCGGTTCACCAGCCGGTCTCCTGCCTGGAGTAGCTGGAGGATAGCGTGTTCCTCTGCCAAGGACTCCTGAACCAGGACCTCGCGAGGCTCTACTCGCGCAAGGAGCCGTGCGAGTGCGCCTTTGCCGGCATCGTTCCCGCGCGGGAGCTCCTGCAGCCACCACTCGCCGGTGGATACGTCCGCATAGGAGGCGGCGATATGGCTGCCGCGTTGCGGCCCCTGTGCGCTGCCCAACCGGCCTACGGCAAGGATATAGTTGTTCTCCGCGCCGCGTAAGAACTCACTCTCCGTGGCGGTCCCCGGCGTGATCACCTCAGTGACCTCACGTTCGGCGAGGCCTTTGCCGCCCTCAGGAAGCTTGACCTGCTCGCAAATAGCGACCTTCCGGCCCGCAGCGAGGAGACGGGCGATGTATCCCCGGGAGGCGTGGTGCGGGACCCCGCACATCGGTACCCCCTGGCGGGAGGTCAGGGTCAGGCCGAGTAGTCGGGAAGCTTCCTCAGCGTCACCGGCAAACATCTCGTAGAAATCCCCAAGACGAAACAGCAGCACCGCATCGCGGTGCTCTCGCTTTGCGCGTGCGTACTGCTGCATCATGGGGGTGTTGGGTGTCATGTGCGGGCTATCGGTACCGGGAGATCAGCTCGGCAGTGACCTTCTGGGTGATGTCCACCTCAGGACTGTACCAAAACGGAATCGGGGTCTCAACTGCGCCAACATCAAAGACGGTGGTGAAGCCCTCATTCGTGGCTACATACTCCACGGCCTGCGAGAGTCGCGCGTAAAAGACATCGGAGGTTAGTTCCTCGGTGAGCTCCTGCTTGCGCACGCTCCAGAGCGCGTAGAGGTCATTGATGTACTGGATCTTGTCTTCAATCTCCTGGGTTAACCGCTCAACCGTGCGTGTCTGGTTGCGCTCGGTCGCCCGTGCTCGGTCCGCTTGTAGCTCCTCCAGAAGACGAAGCTCTCGCTCCACGGTCTGTTCGTGCGCGTCACGTTCGCGGATCCATGCTCGATAGGTGTCCGAATCCTGGTAGAAGGTTCGGAGCACTTCTTCCGAGCTGAAGACACCGACGGTCCAGATCTCTTCCGCCGCCGCTGTGGCCGCTATGCTGAGGAGAAGCAGCGCGATCGCGATCAGCCTTCTGTGTATTGCCATTCCTGTCACTCCTGGGTACGTAGTCATCCGGCGCTAGAACAGATCTGTTGCAATGGAAAAGACGAAGTCCAGGCCGCCGGTTGGTTTGTCGTTCGGGTTGAAGAGACTACCCTGCTGCCACAGAATATCGCCTTCCTCGCTGATTCTGAAGCGTTTTGCTAAGTAGAACCGCACCGGGAACTGCGGGATGGTGAAGCGGAGACCGCTGCCGACGCCAAAGAGCATGTTGTCCACGCCGAGCGTTCCAATCTCTGCGGGATCCTGCCAGACCGCCGCCGCATCAAAGTAGCTGTCCCACCAGACTATTTGCTCAAAGACGGGCATCCGCAGCTCCAGAAAGCTGTCCCACAACGCCTCACCGCCGGTAACCGGATTCCACCCGCGAGCGGTGAACATGCCGTCTGTCCGTAGGAGATCCGTGCCGGCGATCGGCTGATCCAGGCCGGCGAAGGCCCGCGGCACCCAGAACTGCGGCAGTACGAACGAGATGCCGGAGTGGAGAGCCAGCACCGTCTTCCAGCTCCATCGCTCAGCAACCGGGACGTCCCATAGCGTGATATACGCATCTCCGGAGGTGTCGGTCCTGATGTAGTGCCGGTCGCCAAAGAGGAAACCTCCGGCAAAGGTGAAGCCCTGGCTGAGCAGGTATCCGCTCGAGGGGCTCAACGCGAGACCGCGACGGCGATCCAGGTTGGCACGAAGTGCCCATTTGTTCACCAGCTGCCAGGTGCGGAGATTCGCGCGCAGCTCATCATCATATGGCCGTACCACCTGCGGATCGTAACCCACATAGTTCAAGCTCGACTGCAACGAGGTCGAGAGTCCCAGATTCCCAAGCGGGGTCCGGAAGCGGTAGCCCGTATTGCCCCCCAGCGAGATGCTCCAGTCTGTGTAGCTCATGAGATAGGAATCGGGAATCTCCGACAGGCCCCCGGCGTAGGTGTAATCCGTGACCAGATTGTACTCTGCGATTTCTGCGGCGGTAGGAACGCCGGGGAACGGCGTTCCTGCTGAGTACTCGGTTCCGCCGTACTCGGTTCCGTCCTGAGAGAAGACGTAGTACCCTTCGTACGGGTCCGGGACGGCGTTCGGATCATTGTCTGAGAAGATGGGGTAGAGAACGTCCTGAGAAACCCCGGACTGGTTGCTGCGGTTAATGGTGAAGTTGAAGCCGGCAGACCAACGCTCCCCGGCAAGCCACCGCTCCAGAAAGTTCACGGACAGCATCTGCGTCACCGGTGACAACTGGGTTTCCACGCCGAATGTCTGTCCGCGGCCCATGAAGTTGGCGTCCTGCCACTTGATCTGACCGGATGCCGGGAAATCGCCTGCTCCACCAAAAACGACGCCAAAGCGAATGTCCGCCGTATTGGTCTCCTCTACATTGATCACCAACTCCTGGAGGCCCTGAACGCTGCCCGGAAGGTTCTCCGGAGTAACCGCTGAGAAGTACTGCAGATTCATGAGGTTCTGCACCCCCTCCCGGATACGCGAGGCGCTAAAGACGTCGCCCACCTGAACGGGAATCTCCCGCAGAATCACCTCGTCAAGCGTCTTCTCATTCCCGCGGACGGCAACGCTCTCAATGTGCGCCCGACTTCGCTCAACGATTTCCATGGTATAGGAGATGACCAGTTGCTCTTCGTCTCGCCGTTCCCGCCGAGAGAACTCGTTGAAGATGTATCCGTTCTGCCAATACCGGTCCTGCACCAGTGCCATGCCCTGGATCAGACGCGTGTTGTCCAGAACGGCGCCCTCCCGGAGGCGAAACAGCTCTTGCAGTTCTTGATCTGAAAAGATGGTGTTGCCCTCGAAATTGACCCCACCAAAGGTATACTGCCGGCCTTCCTCAACGTAGATGATGAGGGTCAAGTAGGTGCGGTCATCTTCTTGGTTGCGCTCGTACTCTTCAACCACGTCAACCACCTGCGCGTCCACGTACCCGCGCTCGTGGTAGTACTGCTCGATTCTCTGTCTGTCTTGGGCCAGCACCTGCTCCTGGTAGACTCCGCTGTTGAAGATGCTCTGGGATTTACTCTCCATCTGTCCGCGCAATGTCGATTCAGAGGCGAAGTTGTTCCCGGAGAAACGGATCTCCTGGATGGTAACCTGTCGGCCCTCGTCGATCTCGAAGACGACGGTGTATTCGGTTCGGCCACCAACGTCTCGCTGCTCCAGGCGACTCGATACCGTTACGTCCGGGTAGCCGCGCTCCAGATACAGGGTGCGCAGCGCTTCCTCATCGAGCCGCCGCTTGTTGAGGGTGATCATATCTCCAGGTTTGAGCACAACCTCGTCCAGGAGCTCAGTCGTGCGGAGCTTGCGGTTCCCGCGAAACTCGACGTCGTCCACCGTCGGGCGTTCGGTGACCGTAAACCGGATGATTACTCCCGAGCCCTCCTGTGGCCGTACCGCCTCCGGGACAATCTGGGTGAAGTAGTCCAGCGCGTAGAGCCGGCGTCGGAGGTCCAGAAAACGCCGCTCGGTGAACTGCTGTCCAAGAAACGGAGTGATGATCGGGCGCAGCTCGGACTCATTGACCGCATCGAGTCCGCGGAACTGGATGTCCTGGATTGTCCGCCCGATGTACCACTCACCATCGGGATCATTCTCTTGCGTCGCGCCGATTGCGGCGACCGTGACTATTAGGATCAGGGTGAACAGGCGACGTAGCATGCGATCTCCTTTGAAATTGCTCCCTCTCCACTCGCGTAAGTATAACGTCCCTAGTACGAGTATTCCCATGAGAAGCTGACGGTATTATCCGTCAGGAACAGGCTCTCCGGGTTGTCTGGAGCCAGCGACCATTGCAGCAGAAAAAACGGTGTCTGCCACTCAAGACTAAGCTCCGACTCAACAGACAGTCCCGTCAAGCTCTGCGTGGTGGCGGACAGCGGGTCATCTGCTCTCAGCTGTACCAGCAGCTCAAGGAACAGGTCGGTACCAAGGTACTTTCCCAAGAATAGAGTCGTGTTGTCCAGGTACTTTCCAAGAGAGGGAATGCTCGTGTCAAGTGGGTCCCGCCCCGCCTCCACGGCACCGGCTAGGAAGTTCCCCAGCACCTGCGTGCGAAGCGAGAAGAGATCCAACTGGAGCGCGTCCCGAACATTGGACTCAAGGTTCTGGACCAGACCGAACTGCTGGACCACGTCCCCGGTGAGCATGGCGACCTGCTCCAAGTCGAGCTGCGCGCCCGGCTCTCTTCCAAAGACATTTCCCCCGAGCATGGCTAGAATCTCCGTCTCCGACATGGACGGACTAGACTCCCACCGCGGGGTGAAGAGCGACAGCGGGTCCTCATCAACCACAAGCGTAATCCGCACCGGCCCCTCGTTGCTCACCTCCCGGATCTCCGCCAGGACCGTCAGGACCGGGTCGAATTCCGCCTCGGTCTCATCGAAATCGATGCTTCCCGAGCGAACGTAGAAGCTGCGGTCGAAGTAGAACACTTCACCGCCCTGGATGTCCACCACCCCGCGGACCGTGAGGTCGCCGGAACGGCTGTCGTGAGTAATCTGAACCGTCTCCCCAGGCGCCGTTGAGCCGCGTAGGATGGGGAACGCGCTTGTGGGCCAGACAAACTCTATCCCCCGCCCGGTTTCCACCGTGACGTCCACCGACAGATCACCGGCATCGTCGGTGACCGGGACCTCCTCAATCTCGCTCAAGGTGATAGTCGTGGAGGAGCCCACCACATTGCCGGAGATACGCGTTCCGCCGGGGTCGCCCTCAACGACGACTGATCCGCGCGCCAGGCCATCCACAAAGACGCCGCCGAAATCATAGAGAATGGGAATGCTGTTGCCTTCGGCGATCTCCACGGCAATGCGAAACCCCTCCGGGATCCACCGGTTCATGGTGAACTGAGCGGAGATTTGCGCAACGCCTGGACCTATGGGCGCGGAAGTGCGCCGAACGGTGGCAACCTTCTCTTCGAAGACCAGGAATGTCCGTGCCGGGCCAATGGCGCCGTCTATGATGTCTACCGTGCCGGTGACGTTGGAGACCTGCAATGTGCCGTAGAAGTCCGGATCGCCGATTGAGCCGGCTACCCGAACGCTACCGCTGGTCTCTGCGCTCAGGAACGCGACTCCCGGCGAGCCCGCCAGCTCAAAGAGCCGCGGGACATCGGCGTCTACGTCGGTCAGGTCAGCCTCCAGTTGGCCGTTGACCAACCGGCCATCGGCGTGGAACGCGATTGGGACCGGTCTGGTCACATCCAGGGCAAAACTCCCGTCCAGACGCAGAACACCGGTGACGCTTCCCTCCGGGCCGCCGGAAACCGCAATTTCCTCTCCGCGTCGGGTTCCGGAAAAGGCCCACCGCTCAGGGAGCAGCCCCTGCGTGTCTACGTTGTCCAGAACAATGTTTGCGGCGAACGGAGCGTCGAGCAACTCATCAAGCGATTGGTAGTCACCGTGGAACTCCGCCTGTCCGTCAATTGTGATCCGGTCCGGTGCAGGGCCGCCGCGCTGCACAATTGCTCCGGAGAGCTGCGCCTTGCCGGAGTCCAGAGACACCGCTGCAGAGATTTCCTGAACGAGCGTGTTGATGTACTGAATCGACGTGTCGGTGACGCGGAGGCTTCGCGGCGTGAGTGCGACGGTGGCTCCGGCTCTGAGCGGCTCACCGTCAAAGACCCCGTCTACCAGCTCAACGCGGGCGTCAACGCCGAGTGCGTCAACGGGACCGCGGACGTGTGCATTGCCGGTGAGCGCTCCCTGCACAACGTCCACCGCCAGCCGGTCCAACGGGCTGGCTACAAACTGACCAATCAGGTCAACTGAGCGGTCCCCGTAATCAAACCGAACCTCGTACGCCTCCTCCCCGTGTTGGCTTTGAAGTGCGAAATCTCCGCCCACGCTCAGCCGCTGGATGTCCCACTCCAGCTCAGCGATGTTCCATTCAATACTGCCGGTTCCGGAGAGAGCGGAGTGCTGATCCTCGTAGGAGAGTGAGGCGAACTCCGCTCCCGAGGGATCGGCTGTTCCGGCGAGTGCAACGGTTGCCGCGTCTATGGTGTAGTACGGTAGTCCGGATGCGAGCAACTCGTTGATGGTGACACTCCAGTCGTTGCCTCCGGCGTAGAACCCGGTCACATCAAACGCGACGCTGCTCTCCTGGGAGCTCTGCAATGGGAGTGGCAGCTTTCCGTTCACGTCGAAGGCTATCTCGCCGCGCTCGGCAAAGGTGATGACCGCGTCTATGTCGTAGAGCCCTGAGATCTCCAGAAGCTGGTCCGGGGTATAGCGGCCGGTGAACTGGTAGGAGATATCCTCTACGGTGAGGTCTCCGTCAAAGGCAATGCTCTGATCCTCCACCAGATTCGCGGTGAAGCGGCCAATACCTTCATAGCCGTCGTATCCGGCAAAGAGGTCGTCCACCCTGATGACGGCGCGGGAGTACCGTAAAGAGAACGATGCGTAGTTCTCCGGGCTGGTCTGATCAGTCACGGAGACATACGGCGCATCTATTGCGAAACCGTCGCGCAGGTCAAAGGACGCTTCCGCGTCAATCTCTATCTGCGACGGCACCAGCTCCAGATACGCCGGTAGCCCAACCGCGTGCGCCACCGCATCTTGAAGCTCCAGCACTTCCGCTGGTTGTATGTTCGCAAGCGTTGCTTGACCGCCAAGCACCTCCCACTCGTTGCTGAGCTCCGCAAACAGGTCTATCCGTTTTCTTCCCGAGCGGTCGAAGGTGACGGTGAGGTTGGCGGTGGGAGCTCCGCCCAGATTGACCGTTGCATCTAGATAGCCGATGTAGGTTCCTGAATAGTAGACGTTCCGAGTGGTGACGCGAAGTGACGATTGCGTGGATACGATATTCGCTGAGAGCCACACCGGACGAATTCCGCCGTAGCTCACGCCCTGAAGCTCGACCGTCCCGCTTGGGCGTAGCGTTGTAAAGGGAATCTCGCCATTGAAGATGACCGTCCCGTACTCGCTGCGGTAGTCCAGGTCGCTCAGCGTGATCGCCTCAGGTGTCCCGGAGAAGCGTAGCGTGACATCCCCGTCGGGCAGTGGGTGGGCGCCCACCAGTGAGGTGAAGAGCGCGCCGGAGTAGCTCACATCTTCAGCGGAGGCGGTGATGCTCGCCTGTCCACTAACCGGATAGCGCAGCCAGCGGTTTGCCTGCGCATATGGTCCCTCCAAGGTCACCAGCGAGGCGGGAGCGTATGAGTCCGCAAGGAAGCCGGCGTAGAGCCGAAACGGTTCCAGGTCAATTCGGGCAAAGAAGTCAACCGGCGCGCGGTCGTGAATCTTGCGAGCTTCAACAACGCCGTTCTGGTAGCGGACGTGAAACTGTTGCTCCGCAAGGGATGCCAGATTGGTGCTCAGTTGCGGCACCTGTACGTCGGCGATCGCGCTCTGCTCTTCAAGGTCAACCACGCCTGACGCCACAAAAGAGCCGGTTGCGGAGGTAATCTGGGCGGTCTGGGAGAGCGCACGAACACGAAGGTCGGCCCCAACCTCCACGTCAAGCGATGATCCGATGACGGTGGATCTGAAGTGCAGGTCAGACAGCTCCACGACGGCGCCCCCAAGCCGGATAGACGCACCCAGGTTACGGCCGCTGAGAACGAGCCGCTCCGGGAAGTCTCCCCCCGCGCCGGCCTGTGTGATCTCGGTCAGAAAGGCGATTACATCCTGGTCGCGCCGTTCGTCAAAGGTGAACTGCGTGTTTTCAATGCGCACCTCGGTGAAGGCCTCTTCGAAGTCGCCCTGAAGCAGCGCCCGGAGGCTGTAGTAGACCTTGAGTCGGTCTATATTGATCAGTTGTTCGGGTTCTCCCAAGCGTCCGTATATGGTCAGGCCACGGATTTCAACATAGCGTAGAATAGACGGCGCGATCGTGCTATACCCGATCTCACGGCCCAGTGCCTGCTCGATCTGCTCGACCGCCTGGGCCCTGAGTGCCAACATTCGTGCGTCGATCTCCGCCTTTATTGGGCGGGCAATCACGGATGTGACGCCGATCAGCCCCACTATGACGAGAGCTTGGAGGAGAACACGCGCGGCCCGATGTCTCAAGTAGGTACCACCACCTTGAACGAGTTCCTCTCCTACGGATATTGTATCACACTGCGGCCGTAGAGAAAATGCGGATGGAAGAGACACATTTCAGCAAACTCATTGTTCTGGAAGGAATAGACGGCGCGGGCACCACGACGCAAGGGCGGCTCCTGGCCGAACGGCTGCGGGCGTATGGAAAGCCGGTCTGGCTGACATCAGAGCCGACTGACGGGCCGGTCGGCCGTCTGGTACGCCGCGTGCTGAGGGGAGAAACCGCCGTCCACCCGAATACCATGGCGCACCTGTATGCGGCGGATCGTTCTGAGCATGTGTACGGCTCCGGCGGCATCATTGAGCATGCGGCCGCCGGGGAAGTCGTCGTTTGTGATCGCTATGTGTACAGCTCGCTCGCGTATCAGACGGTGGAGTCGGACCCAAGGCTGATTGTGCGGCTCAATGCGTCGTTTCCCGCCCCGGCAGTGGCGGTGTTTGTCGATGTGCCGGTAAAGGTGACGCTCCGGCGCCTGGCCACGCGAAGCACGCGTGAGATCTTCGAGTACGAGGCGTTTCAAGAGTCGGTACGAGATGCCTACACGGCGCTCTTTGCGAGTGCCGCCGGGCAGAGCGGGAGCGCGCGCGGCGAGGACTCCCCCGTATTCGTATCTACGGTCCACGGTGTTGTGGACGGCACATTGCCTGAAGAGACGGTTTCCGGAAAAGTCTGGGAGCTCCTGGCTCAGACGTCGATATTAGAATCGTGAAGCGAATGATTGTACTCGCGCTGCTGGCGTTGTGTGTGGCTGCTCCCGTGTTCGCGTATCGGCTGATATACAAGGAGCAGCTCTACCCGCTTGTCCACCAGCAGCTCTACATGCAGCCGGAGAACTACGCGGAGAACATCCGGTGGCTGGAAGCGGCACTCGCAGCGGACTTCGCCAATCCGCTGTATGCGCTTGCAGTCATTGAAACGCCTCGGCAGCACGAATACTACCGGGCGCTCTTCTGGATGCATCTCAACCTGAAGCTGACTGAGCAGTACCTGGGCTGGGGCAGCATCTACATGAAGTTCGAAGCCTACTACTTCAACTACCCGT